>JADFYC010000360.1:0-3342 GCA_015233295.1 Deltaproteobacteria bacterium
TATATCTCGTTTGGCCCGGAGTATCTTCTCAGGGGTGATGGATAAGTCTTTGCATCGGCAATAGCCGGCGCGGTGGGAATGGCCGGTCCCTCACCGGATAGCTAAGTAGAGCGGTGAATAACCGGCCCAAGTACTGGTGCCGATACGCATGGGGGGAAGAGGTTCGGTTATGGACCCAGGAGGAGTTACGCACCCAGGAAGAATTAGCGATAGAAGCAACGCCGATATCATTAGACCGATTATCTTATTATGTCCAGGCAGGGGCAGGGCCAATCCAGCCGGGTAGGGGCGGTCAGGCGACGGCCTGAATGACCTGGGTGACCTGGGACTCGAATATCGATCTGATCCGATTGAGCTCTTCTTCGGTATCCGCCTCGAAGCGCATGACTACCTGCGGCATGGTCTGGGACGCCCGCAATAGCCCCCAGCCGTGCTCAAACCCGACCCTGACCCCATCAATATCATTAATCTGATAATCCCGGCGCAAGGACTCCCGCACCCCCGCGACCACGGCCGACTTGAGTTCGTCGGGGCAACTAATCTGTATTTCCGGTGTGATATATCCTTCCGGCACATCAGCCAGGTATTCCGATAAGGGTCGGCTGTCTCGGGCCAGGACCTCCACCAGCCGAAGGGCGGCATATATCCCATCATCAAAACCAAAGTATCTGTCGGCAAAGATGATATGCCCGCTCATCTCCCCGCCCAGGGCGGCCTTTTCTTCTTCCATCTTATGCTTGATCAGGGCATGCCCCGTCTTCCACATCGTCGCCCGGCCGCCACGCTTTTCGATCTCGCGAAAAAGATTATCGGAACACTTCACATCGCCCACGATGGCAACACCAGGCCGCCGGGCCAGGATCTCTCGGGCAAAGATCAGGAGTAACCTGTCCCCATAAATGAGGCGGCCGGCCTCGTCCACTACCCCAACGCGGTCGCCGTCGCCGTCAAAACCCAGGCCCACCTCCAGGCCATTCTGCTTGACCAGGGCGCCGAGCTCCACCATATTCTTAGGAACGGTGGGGTCGGGCTGATGATTCGGGAACCGACCATCCACCTCGGCATAGATGTGCCTGGCCTTTAGTCCCAGGCCCTCATATACAGCCTGGGCGATGGGTCCGACCGAGCCGTTACCGGTATCAACACCGATGGCCACCGGCCGTTGAATATCAATATGGTTAAAGAGATATCCCAGATAGGCGGGGGCCACGTCAAGCTGTTCGATGGTCCCATTCCCTTTGTAAAAGTCACCTCGTTGAGCCAGGGCCCGGATGGCTTGGATCTCAGCTTCCGTCATGGCATGGGGCCCGACACAGATCTTAAACCCATTATACTGAGCGGGATTGTGACTGGCGGGGATCATCACGCCGCCTGGATGTTTCAGGGCGTAAACAGAAAAATAGAGCATCGGGGTGGTGACCAGTCCGAGGTCGGCCACAGACAGCCCGGTGCTGATCAAGCCTTCCGTGAATAAGGCGGCATACCGGTCAGAACTCAACCGACCATCGCGGCCTAAGGTGATCCTGGGCACGCCCCTGGTTTGGAAATATGTCCCCATGGCCTGACCCAGGTTAATTACCCCGGTATCATCAAGTTCCTTATCTACTACGGCCCGGATGTCATATTTTCTAAAAATCACCGGATCAATCATGTCTTGCTCCAACAGCAGTTATGAATTATAGATTTGTAAAAAAATCTGTTTTTCTGGTGGTCAGGCGTCCCTGCCCGCGTGAATTTGTTCATGCCGGATCCAAAATCTTTTTCTTAAGGTGTGCAGGGCCCTTCGCCGATTCGGAGCAAGCGTTCAGACTCCTTTGCGGACACGCTCGGCGGTTTGATTCCTTTCTCAGGTTGGGTCGCCTCTGGATAAGTCTTGGCTGCTTTCCCGGCTTTGGGTACTATTTCCGCTTTCGGCTCCTGCGCTGATATTGGCTCTTTGTCGCCGACTTCATCAAATCCCGCGGCCAAAACCGCTTTCCCCGGGTTTTGGCCCGAGATCTTGAGGGAGTCAAATTCGTCCGAATCAGAGACTAGATACCAGGTTAGTTCCAGCGCAAACTTGGCCTTATCCTTCTTTTGTCCGGCTTCCACTTCAACCTGGACCACTTCGGGAACAGTCATCTCAAGGATCAGGTCGCCTTGCTCCAACACGATCTTTCCGGCCTTGAAGCCTTCGACGAGTCCTTCTAAATAGGTGATCACTTCATTTCGGCCTATAGTATTCTTTAATTCTATCTTCGGCTTGTCCATCGTCTCTACCTTTCTACTTGGGGTTATTTAAGGCGACAACCTGTTTTTTATCAAACATCGTCGATGACCGTTCTCACCAGACCGGCCGGGGCCGGGGGTTGTTATCCCTGAGTCGCAAGAAAGCGGAGACAAATGTTAGCAGCAGTATAAAAATCCGTGCCCCCCCGCACCTCCCAGACCCGGCATCGAGACAGAAAGGCTACGTAGGCCGCAGCCGAACGATCAGGTTCGGACCCGTCGTTAAGAGGCAAGTAAAACAAGCCCTCTGACTTAATGAAGGCGGCCAGCAAATCCCGTCGCTGATCCAGATCAACCTCCTGTGCCGTCACCGGGGCTTCGGTCCGGTCCCAGTTCAAAATGACCAAACCCACCATCGGCGCCGACAAGGCGAATCGCGACGGGCCAAAAATTCCACCGATCGGCACATCATATTTGTGTTCAAGATCCCATAGCTCTTCCTTAGGGAGAGACTTAAACGCCGCTTTCTCCTCTTCCGGAATCACGGAGGAGAGCATAGGATTGTTCAAAACGGTCCCAGGGTTGATCCGGGGGAGTTTGGCCACGCCGTTCATCTCCAGGCCGGAGCCGTTGGGAGAGATCAGCAACCGGTCGTTACTGACAAAGGATGCCCCCCGGCTGACCAGGTGCAGCGCCAACGTAGACTTGCCCATTCCGGAAAACCCGGCCAAGGCCAGCCCGCGGCCGTGATGCAAGACTCCCGCGGCATGGCCCAGCAAGCAGCCCCGGTGCAGCTTCCACTGGATATAGCGATTATTGATGAAATTGACTATTTGATTGGCATTACTCAGGCAGGGCCCGACGGCCAGGTGGTCCCGGCCGTTAAAGACGAAGCAGAGACCGGTGAGCCGTTTGCGGACGACCCGGCCATCATCGAGTTCCACATATTCTTCCTTTACCTTCGTCTTACCGGGGTCCGGTGTTTTTTTAGTAAAGGAGAAAGGAAAGGTTTGGATTGGAGCTTCATGGACCGTTATGGTGATGTCGGCGAGACCAGATGTGGAGACGAAAGACCCGAAATACTCCTTGAGTACCTCAACCAGGGTCGGCTGATTTGTCTTTACGGCTATCCTC
>JADFYC010000360.1:3504-3989 GCA_015233295.1 Deltaproteobacteria bacterium
TTTTCCAACCCTCGAAATCCTCCAAACGCAGAGACTTCAAAGACTACCGGTCCGGCACCGGTCTCGGCCACATCGACACAGGTAAAGTCCAGGCCAAAGCAACTTTGGGCCCGAAGGGCTAAGTCAATAATGGCCGGCGACGGGTCATATGGTTCATATTGGCCTCCGAAAAAGGTGGTCGTAGTCCATGAACCGGCGACCCGGCATCTGGCGTAGGTGGTCAGGTATTCGCCGCCCAGAAACACCACCCCCAGGTCCTTACCTGGGATATCTATTTTCTTTTGGATATACATGGAGGGATATTCGTTTCGGTAAGATTCGATGGCCTCTTTCGTCCCATAACCGGCCCTAATGACCACCATACCTCGGGCCTTTGACGTGTAAAGAGGTTTAAACACGGCTTCTCCATACTCGGAGACGGCTTTCAAGGCCTCGGTGACGTCTTCGGTGATAGTAGTCGGCGGCATGGGGATACCGGCCGATCG
>JADFYC010000361.1:0-474 GCA_015233295.1 Deltaproteobacteria bacterium
TCGGGAGCCGCCGCGGCCATCGCCAAGGGTCTGGCCCCGGTGAATGTGTGTGTCGGCGGGGGACCTGAGGTCGGTCTGGCCGTTGCCGCTATCATGGGTGTTGAGCCGGGATTCAAGGAACCGGAATTTGCTAAACCAAAATGCCGTTATGGCGAGGAAGACGCCGAAACCAAATTCATCTACTCCGGAATTCAGGATTGCCGGGCGGCGATGCTTTTATCAGGCGGGGCGAAGGTTTGTGAAATTGGTTGTCTAGGCCTGGGATCATGTGTTCGAGCCTGCCCCTTTGAAGCAATTGCCATCGGCCCAGACGGGTTGCCGGTGGTTGATGAAAAGAAATGCACGGGATGCGGAACCTGTGAACGAATTTGTCCCAAACATATCATCTCGGTGACGTCGGCCTCTAAGCGTATCCTGGCCTTGAACCAACAAGATGAGTGCCTGGCTCCCTGCCCGCAAACGTGTCCGGCCCAG
>JADFYC010000361.1:517-3981 GCA_015233295.1 Deltaproteobacteria bacterium
GGCGGTCAGGGTCATTAAAGAGAAGAACCCGCTGCCTTTAACTTGCGGCCGTGTTTGCCCTCATCCGTGTGAAGCTAAGTGTCGCCGCGGGGCAGTAGATGAACCAGTCAACATCAATCATTTAAAGCGCTTTGCGGCCGATTACGAGCTTATCTCCGGAAAGGCCTTCGACACCTTCCAGTTGCCTAAAAACGGGCACAAGGTGGCTATCGTTGGTGGTGGACCGGGCGGATTGTCGGCGGCCTTCTATCTGGCCCGGATGGGTTACGAATGTACCATATTTGAGGCCATGCCCAAGCTTGGCGGTATGCTGCGTTATGGTATTCCGGAGTATAGATTGCCCAAAAAGACCCTGGATTGGGAGATTCAGGCCATCCTGGATCTGGGCGTGGACGTCCAATACCATAAGGTCATGGGTGAGGACTTTACCATCGATTCCCTAAAAAATGAAGGTTTCGAGGCCATTTTCCTGGCCGCCGGGGCCTGGGGGAGCCGGTTGTTGGGCGTTGAAGGCGAAGAGGTTCAGGGTGTCCTTCCCGGTACTTCCTTCTTGATTGACCGCGGCCTCGAAAAGGAGACTCCGGTCGGGCAGAAGGTGGTGATTGTGGGTGGTGGCAACACGGCCATCGACGCGGCCAGGACGTCCTGGCGGCTCGGCGCCAAAGAAGTAACCGTTTTATACCGGCGGTCCCGAAAGGAAATGCCGGCTAACGATATCGAAGTTGAAGAAGCTGAGCATGAGGGAATCAAGTTCCACTTTTTGGCTGCTCCGACACGGTTGGTTGGTGAGAATGGAAAACTTACCGGGATCGAGTTCATTAAAATGGAGCTGGGTGAACCGGATGCCAGCGGCCGACGCCGGCCGGTGCCTGTTGAGGGCTCTGAAACCGTCCTGCCCGTGGATAATGTGATTGCGGCCATCGGTCAATTTCCTGATCTCGATTTCATCCAGAAGACCAAAGACGGACTCGAGAAAGATGTCAAAGTCACCAGGTGGAAGACGGTTGAAGCCAAAGACGTGACTATGAATACTTCCGTGCCCGGTGTCTTCGCCGGTGGCGATGTGGTGAGTGGACCTCAAACCGTGGTCGAGGCTATTGGCGCCGGCCGTCGGGCGGCCAGGGCCATCCATCAATACATTACCCTGCAGAATATTGAGGCTCCAGCCAATCTGATCAACGCCAAGGAGATCATTCTGGTCGTGCCTGAAAATGTACCTCCGGCGCCCCGGGTAAAGATGGCTGAATTAAATGTAGAACAGCGCCGGCTTAACTTTGAGGAAGTGGACCTTGGCCTGACTGAAGACCAGGCCCGGGCCGAGTCTAAAAGATGTCTGACTTGTGGCCGATACTGTTACAAACCCAATGCAGCCGCCTAGGCGGATATTAGCGTGATTCTGTCAGGACGCATCTGGCCGATGATTACTGGCGATGGATACTGGATGGTTGACTGCAGAAGAATGACGGCTGAATGCATATATATCAAGATCCGGAGTAAATAGAATGAAATCTCAAAATGATGAAGGTTATGTAGTCGCTAACCCGATGGACCGGCGGGGGTTTCTTAAGTTGGCCGGACTGGCAGTTATCGGTGGAGCTGTGGCTGCCGCCGCCTGGCCGTCAAGGAAACCCGGTTCCCAGTCAGTGTCTTTTTCTTCTGGGCTGCATTTAGCCGATGAAACCCGCTTAGTCATGGGAACCTACGGGACTATCACTGTCTTAGACCCGTCCAAAGATAAGGCTCAGGATGCTTTGGGCAAGGCTTTTGAATTGATGCATCAAAAGAGTGTAATGTTGAGCCGACATCGACCTGATGGCGCTGTGGCCGTCCTTAACGCCAATGGCGGTCTGGATGGTGCGCCACCGGAATTGACTCAACTTATTCAGGCTGCTTTCAAGCTTAATTTCTTAACCAGCGGTAATTTTGATATTACTGTCGCACCGGCGGTGGATCTCTTGAAGAATAGTTTCGCCGCCAACAACAAGCCGCCCTCTATGGCCGAGGTTGAAGAAGTGCGTGGCTTGATCGGGATGGACAGCATAAAAGTCGAAGGGGACAAAATCAGGCTGACCAGGCCGGGAAGCCGAATTACCCTTGACGGCATTGCTAAGGGATACATCGTAGACGAGACCCTGAAGTATTTGGCTCAACGTGGCATCAAGCACGCCCTGGTGAACGCCGGGGGCGACATGGCCATGTACGGTGGTCGAGAAGAAGGGAAACCCTGGCGGGTGGGCATTGCCGATCCGAAGGCGCAACACAGCAGCAAAACGGTTATTACCATGAATGAGGGGGCTATCACTACCTCCGGGAATTACGCGATCTTCTTTGACAAGGAAAAATTGTATCACCACATTGTTGATCCGCGCACGGCTCTGTCCCCTCATGGTGATTCCTCAGTTAGTTCTTTGGCCCGGACTGCTGGCGAGGCTGATGGATTGTCCACTGCCGCATTCGTCATGGGTCCGAAGAAAGGCCTCGATTTCCTTGATCGCTACCCGGATGTCGAGGGACTGATTATCACCAGGGAAGGCAACATCTTTAAGACCAAAAAATGGCCTGCCTAACTGGTTTAGAGTAATTGAATTCCGCCAACTACTAAATAAATGTTCATTTGAGGCTGGTCTGTTAGACCGGCCTCTTGTTGTTCAGTCAACATAAAAGGGGGCCGTCTCGTGGATATAGGCGTGATTTCAGACACACATTTAGATGAGCCAACAAACGAATTGGAGAAGCTCTGTGATACCGTTTTTTCTAAGGTGGATCTCATCCTGCACGCCGGAGACATCACCAATCACCTTGTGTTGGATGTATTTTATCCTATTCCGGTGATTGCCGTGGCCGGGAATATGGACCCGCTGTCCACCCGATCTCAGCTTAAGGAAAAAGAAATCATTGTCCGGGAAGGCTTTTATATCGGGTTGACTCATGGTTGGGGGGCGCCGCTGGGGCTGGAACAGAGGGTGCGGGGGGTGTTTGGGCCTGAAGTCGACTGCATTGTTTATGGCCACAGTCACATTCCAGCCAACCACGTGGAAGATGGTCTTCTTTTTTTCAATCCCGGCACTTTTGGCCGGGGGCTGATCTCTATGGGTCGCCGGACGGTCGGCGTCCTGCATCTTGGGGATGAGATTACCGGTGAGATTATCAGGTTGTAAGTAACGGTCGGAGATGGGTGACCGCCGGCCGGCCGCGGGTTTTCCTATCGGATCGCAGCATCTTTCCGGCCGGAAACGTCCGGTTGTCAGCGAGGCATTACCCTGCCAAAATGATTAGAGATTGGCACTGATGTAATTCACTGCATTAGAAAATAACTTTATCCCATCGCCCGGACCGTCGGGGCAGGGGTGGCCTTGTCGCTTTAGAATCTCTCTTTGGCGGGTCCAGGTGGGGTGGTTGGTCCAGTGGTTGTAGGCCTCAGGATGGGGCATAAGTCCGAAGATGCGTCCGGTGGGGTCGCAGAT
>JADFYC010000362.1 GCA_015233295.1 Deltaproteobacteria bacterium
GCCGAGGGTTTCACCAAGTTGGTCCAATTTCATTTACGAGACTGTGATTTTACATCGAGATTTTGTGAGGCGGTGGAATCGGCCTTTGTGTTGTCTTTGGGGGTCCTGAAACTGTTTGTGGGTGAGGAGCCGCGCACATTTATCAGCGGACAAGAGCGAATTACCCGGCGGATGGCCAGATTGAAATGTGAAGTAGTGGACCCTTTCCAGTTGTTCTTCCCCATGGACAAGTCCTTTTTTATCGAAGAGAAGCGGGTAACCGTGCCCTATTTGCACGCCATGGCCCAGCGGGGGTTATTCGACAAAGGGGTAGTGGAACAGGTGGCCCAGGAAGACTATGGCAGTGACGAACGCGAATCGGAGCGGTTGAACCGACTGGGCCTGACTAAGGTGACCAACCCCTACCGCCGGGAGGGGGTGTTGCACGAATACTGGGGTGATTTGATCGGGTTGGACAACCGGGCCGTTCAGCGGAACGTCACCTTTGTGGTGGCCAACGAGAAGTATCTGATCCGGCCACCTGTTCCCAACCCGTTTTGGCATGGTAAAGCTCCCTACGTCATGATCACCCCGTTGCAGGTCTTGTTCCGCCATGTGGGGACCGGGCTGGTGGAAGGCGTCCGGACGCTGCAACGGGCTTTGAATAACCTGGTGAATATTCAGTTGGATGCCATTTTATTCCGGATGCTGAATTTGTTCGAGGTGAACCAGTCGAACCTGATTTATCCGGAAGATCTGGAGGAGCTTTATCCAGGCAAGATATTCCGGAAAGGAACTGATGCCCCGCTGGTGACGCAGATTCCCATGTCCGAGCCGTCGATGGGGGCCTTCCGGATGATGGAGCAGTTGCGGCGCTCCATTCAGAATTATACCGGGGTGACGGATTTCCTGATGGGTCTGGGGGTGACTCGCGGAGGGACCACGGCCACGGAAGTGTCGAGCAAGGTCCAGCAGTCCAATGCCATGTTCGAGTCTATTGCCCGAGATATTGAGCGCCAGGGCATTGTGGGGGCGGTGGATATGGCGAAGGATCTGATTATCCAATTTCTGATGGACGCGGATCCGGGAGTGGAGCCGAACGCGGCCAGGATTCTGGGCCAGGCCGGTGTCCGGTTGGATGCCATGAGTCTGGGTGAGCGGATGGAACTGCTGCAAGGCGACTGGGATGTGTATCCCCGGGGAATTTCCGTGTTCCTGGAGAAATCGGAAGCTTTAAGCCAATTAATCAGTTTTTTGGATATCATAGGCAAAAATCCGGCCTTTTCGGCCCAGGTGAATGCCGAGGCATTGCTAAAGCGAATATTGGAGGCATTTCGGTTTCCGGATGTCACCTCATTGCTAGAGCCTGAATTGCCGCCGGAAGTGACCACCGGGTTGATGAATGATCCGGATTTGCTGGAAGCGGTGCAACGGGAGTTGGCCAGGGAAACTCCAGTACCATAATTCAAGGGGGTTCGCCGGTGGTTAAGAGCTCTTTGGAGCATGATAATCTGAGACGGATGGCCCTCCGGGGGAGGCGGTTGGCCGAAATGACGGCCACCAAGGGCTGGCAAGAAGAATTGGTGCCGAAGCTGCAATCCTGGCTCGCGGCCACTGAGACGGCCATGGACCAGGCGGCCATGGATAAGGAGGTGTTGGTGGCCTGGTACAACCGGCGGTTAGCCTACGCCGGTGTGCAAAACTATGTGCGGCAGGCCATTGAAGATGGGTTGGCCGCGGAAAAGGGAATAGCCGAAGAGGGGAGATAATTGATGAGAAGAAGAATGCCGCAGTATCTGGACGAAGGGCCCGCCGACGTCATGCCGGATGTGCAAGGTCTAATGATGGACCACTATGGGGACGGACCTGCGACCGGACCGCAGGCCTCGACAAGGCCGGGACGACCGGTTAACCAGACCCCGACCAGATTTCGGAGTCAGGCCGAGGCGGAACAGGCCTATCGGGAAGCCGTGCGCCGGTTGACCGGAGCCACCCAACAGACCGCCGCATTGGCCAAAGAGAACCAAATTTACAAAGACGTCCTCAGTGAGTTGATTGGTCACCCACTGCCGCCCAGCCTGGATAATCCTCATGAGGACGATCCGCACTACGACGCGCTGGATAAGACGTTGAGACACCGGGAAGCGGCCCTGAAGGACAGAGAATTCCAACAAGAAGCGATTTTGGCCTTACACCATTTGTTAATCGCACATCCGGAGCTGAAGCGTTACACCAAGTTGCTGGAGGTGGAGCTGTTGTACCTGATGGATGATCCGAATACCTCGTTGACCCAGAAATTTGTCGAGGCTGGGCGCCGGGTGCTGGAGCTGGTGGGTGAGATCAAGGGAGAGGGTTCACGTCAGGCCCTGGAGAAACGAGAAACCTTGAAACAGGCCGGAGTGGTCAGCGGCGGGGGCATGGAACGGAAGGCGCCGGACGGAGAACTGGCCGGTCAGAGTCCTGAAGAGTATGTGGCCATGCGCCGGAAGCTGCGGTACCAGACCGGACAGATACGGAGGTAACTAACAATGGCCGGACAATTATGGATGGTCAATAGCTTAGGCGGTTATTTGTATTCGCCCCATTTGTCGCGCAAACTGCGGGAACAAGCTCAAACATTGTGTAAGTTCAGGCAGTTTTGCGACATCAAAGAGTCTTTCGGGAGTCAGCGGGGCGATACCGTCAATTGGGAAAAAGTGTCCAACATCTCTACTGCCGGGGGCGTCCTGGTGGAGACGTCAACGATCCCCAAACACCAGTTTAACATCACCAAGGGCACGCTGAGCCTGGATGAATACGGCAATGCCATCCCCTATACCCAGAAGGTCAAGGCCCTGTCCGAATTCAAAATCGATTCGGTCATCGGGCAACGGCTCCGGGATGACCAGGTCAAGGTTCTGGATTCGGCCATTGAGGCCGAGTTTGACCGATGTAAGTGGCGATACGTGGCCACTGGTACGGCCGCGGGATCGGTCTCGGGCACGGATGGAGTCCCGGTCGGGACCTGCAATTCCCAGTTGAACTCTCAACACGCCCGCAAGATCATTGACTTCATGTTGGCCAATAATGTCCCCTACTTCGACGGAGAGGGATACGCGGCCATTTTGTCGGTGGATGCGGCTTCGGGGTTGTACAGTTCCCTGGAGCAGGTGATGCAGTACACCAAATTCCCCCAAAACGGGGAAATCGGCCGGTACTACAATTGCCGGTTCATTCGGGAAACAAATTCTCTGAACAACAACATCGGGGCTGGAGGGGCATATGGTGAGGCCTACTTTTTCGGGGCGGAAACGGTGATGGAGGCCGTGGCCGTGCCGGAGGAGTTGCGAACCATGTCGGACGATTTCGGCCGGTCGCTGGCCATGGCCTGGTATTCGATCCTGGGCTTTAAGATCATGTGGGAGATGGACCCTGACTGCCGGATCGTCAAATTTGATTCGGAATAGGTAGGGGCTAAAGACCTGGAGGGAGGTGAAGAGCATGTCCAGAAGTTATGACGATCCGAGTTTCGCCAAAGTTGATGATATCCGGATGCCGGTGGGGACGGCCGGGGTGACCATATCCAGTGCCGTGTCCACTCTAACGGAGCTGGGCAGATGGCCGGTGTTGAGTCCCGGAAAGGTGGTCGGGGCGCATCTTTATGTGACCGTGGGGGGAACGGCCGGCAGTGCCACGGGAACGGTGGAGTTGCGGAAGGTGGCCGCTGGGAATTCACTGTCCAGCGCCAGTCCCACCTTTGGTTCCTGTGCCTTTGCGTCCGGCGTCGGAGTGGCCAATCAATCGGTGGTGGATTGTGCGGTCTCTGAAACCGATTTCAGCAAAGGCGACTTCGTGGTGCTGACTCAGACCACCGGTCGGCCGGGCGTAACGCTGACTGCCCACCCGTATCTGAAATGGCAGGAACGATTCACCGCTTGATGATGCGGTAAACTATCATCGCCGCGGGTAATCTTGACCGAAAAAGTTAAACACAGCG
>JADFYC010000363.1 GCA_015233295.1 Deltaproteobacteria bacterium
GGCTGATCTCCAAATTAGACATCGAACCCGTCAGTCCTTTCGACATGGACCCGCTCTTTTCATTCGGCCTGGGGTTCAGTTTCTGCAATTTAGACCGGAACCGCGGATTGTACCTGACGCCCGGGATCAAGGCCTTGATGTCTCAAAATTTTGCCATCCTCAAACCGTCTCATGTCTGGGACGTTATGCAGTTGCTGCGGGGTTTGAGAAAGGCCAAACAACTGCTGGATGCCGGAGAACTGGACGGTTTGACCGTGGAGCAGGCCTTGCTCAAGATTCCAGAGATTTCCGGAGATGGAAAGCTGATCTTTATTGGTGGGTTGTGCCTGATTTCCTCCATGTACTGCAACGACATGCTGGACGCCCCGGCCAGCTTTTTCATCGAAAAGTTGAAGATCCATGATGATCTTCTCCCCCCCAAATGTTTGTTCGCCGTCCGTTTTGCCAAGAACCGAACCAAGAGTTATGTGGAAGCCATGGCCTGTGGTTTCAATGACAAAATAGTCCTCAACGCCGACATCGAGACCGTCCTCAGACCGGAGTCGGAGGTAATCTTGGTCATGAAGGATGGACGCAAGCTGACTTTTGATCAGGTCATCTTTGCCTGTAACGCCGACCAGGCTCTGGCGTTGTTGCAGGAACCAACTGAAAAAGAGAGAAAACTTCTCGGCGCCTGGAGATACACGGAAGGCCGGGTCGCCGTCCATTCGGACCACACCTATTTCCCCCGCCGAGATTTGATCCATGGATACACCTTCCTGTATCGAGAACAGGGCAGATATATCGAAACCTCCATCAGCGGTTCCCTGTGGGCCTTGCCCGGCGTATCCAAGGACTGTAATCTGATCAGCACCCAGCATCCCAATTTCCCCATTGATCCGGATCGCCTGGTTTTCGACAAGGTCTTCCGCACCCCCATATTCGATTTCAATTCCGGCGCAACTATAAGCGAACTACCATCTTTGAACGGCATTATGAATACCTATTACTGCGGCAGTCACTTTGGCTTCGGGGTGCATGAAGATGCCGTAACTTCCGCCCTTGAAGTCGCCAGGGCGTTGAAAGTCGATTTTTGATCAACCTCTCCTCTGCCGCTCTTGCCGCGTTGTCAGCGGTATTTTTATACCGGGTAATAAGTGGGAATAGGCCGGCTAGCCATTCTATCACCCCCACAAAATCCCCCTTGACATGTTCAAACAATCTGTTTACCTTTTCAGCACCGTATGCTGCCCGGCCTCTCAGCCACCCTCGGCCGAGACCACAAGTCACATTCAGAGTGTCCGGACCAGATGATTTAACCCCCAGAGCCGGATGTTTCATCCGTATACCTGAGAACTATGATTATGCTCCGCAGGCATCATACTCACTCAGCACCGTTTTAAACCATGATTTCGCTGATTAGCTATGAGTACACTGATTATTCGAACCATGTTTACGCCCCGGAGACATCATCCGTAATCAAAATAAATCAGTGGAATCAAACACCATCAGCGAAATCATAGCTAATCAGTGGAATCATAGTTCAAAAATTACGCAGATTGACTATGATTGCACTGATTACAGCGAAAACCATAGTTATGATTCGGAGACATAAAAAATCAGTACCATCTCTGTCATTTCGAGCGAAGCGAGAAATCTTAAGATTCCTCACATTCGTTCGGAATGACAACGTGGTGTGACATCATCCGTAATCAAAAAATCAGCGAAATCATAGCCCATCAGCTAAATCACAGTTCAAAAACCGAAACTCCAGCACCAAACCACAATGGAGGCAAGACATGTCTACAGATCACCAGACCACCCACTTAACCCGGCAGGTCTTTTTTCTCGTCCTCCTGCTAACCCTCTTCGCCATAACCGGCATCGGTCAGGCAGCCACTCAGGCCGCGCCTCGGGAAGCTACCACGCCCACACCAATTGCAGATAGTACCTGCGATTTGTCAGCTATCGTCAAGTCCTCTCCTTGTCAGGATCCGGTCAGAAACGAGAAACTGGCCATCTATAACAACTTCGTGGCCCCCAAGCTACAAATGGACCTTGATTGCGCAAAGGCGAGAATGTTCGGGGCCATAACGCAGAATGACCTGAGAAATAGTGCGCTGCAGCTAGTTGAAAGCGCAATCTTACTCCAAGACGTTTACGGCGCTAAAATGGGTTAAGATTTGGCTATCTCCTGCATCGAGACCGGTGGCTACACGGCGGAAGTGGGCGGCGCAGATCTTACCGCCGTGGTAGTAGACAGCATCGCGACCGGGCTTGAAGTTGCCGTGCATCCACCCCGCAACGATCGCCACGTACGTCGTCACTAACGTTCTATCCATTGCTAATAATCTTTGGGCTATTTACCAGATCACTGATCTGCGCCATAAATTTGAGACTATCTCGGCCATAAAACAGGTGATGGACTTTTACTACATTTCTTGCGGCGACTATGACCAAATCGCCTACCATCTTGGGATCGCCAATCCGTCCGATAAATGCAGCAAAGATAAATTGACATGCATAACCATTCAATATTGCCGTAAAATTGGCTATCAGATCTATCATGGTATTATAGATAGAATAACGACGACTCAAGCTAATACCATATCTGCGGTAAATAGTATTCGTCAAACTCTGTGCAATCAGATGGCCGGCCCATACATTGAAGTGTCCAATTACCCCACCGTGCTCCAGTCAATGACCCTGACCGGTCGGGGCACGGTATTAGGGAAGGCTCCGACTTCGTGGGAGTGGGACTTCAATTACGACGGAACGAACGTCCATACCGCCGCCACCGGGCAAACCGTCACTCAGATGTATACGACCAATGGGGCGAAAAAGTCGCCCTGCGGATCTCAGCCTCTGGTCTAAATCCCATTGTCACCACCACTGACATCAACCTGCAGCCTTACCCCATTACCATCGAATATCCCGACGGCTTTGACTCTTTACGGCGGACCATTTCCGCCCCGGCTTCGTCTCTGGTCATGACCTATACCTGGGATTTCGGCGACGGCACGCCTACCAAAACCGGTCGGGTCCAAGGCCACACCTACGCTAAATCCGGCTTTTATACCGACACCTTAACGCTAAATCTCAATGACGGCACCACCCTTGGTATCTGTTTACCCAAGATCGGATTACGCCCAACACCGTCCAGATGCAGGTGACTATCCCGTCCGGCGTCTTCTCGGCCAGTGACTGGCTCTTCGTTGTCCGGCACGAGGCCAGCGGAGTGGAGACGCCAACGGCTTATATTTTTACCGTGAATCACTCTGCCACTTCGAGCAAGACGAACTACGATTTCAACGGTGATGGAAAAGCCGATGTCCTCTGGCGCAATACGATCACCGGAGAAGTCTACATGTGGCTGATGAACGGAATGTCTATTTCTTCCCAGGGATCTGTCGCTACCGTCAGCGACTTGAATTGGAAAACTCAACTGTTATTCGTACCGTGAGACGCAACGAAGTGACGAAATAATGAAGCACTTAAGCTAAAGCAGTCTAATCAGCCCTGCCGGTTCCGTCCGGTGGGGCTTTTCTTTATGTGCCCGACCGGCAGAAGGCGAATTCCGGTCCCGGCCACATTTTCATTCAACAGCATTGGAGCCCAAACCTAAACTGCCTTGAATGAAGAATTTATCCACATTATCCGACGGCAAAATCCACTCCTTACTGCGGACGCGCAATTTTTCTTGAAATTTATTCCGAAACCATTTACATTGGTTTTACTGGCTCTTTAATGTCCACGGCCTCAGGGCTCTTACCGTCAGCCCCAACTTTGCTATCACCATTCTCCAGTTAATTAATTCACTCATCCCAAACCCTGGCTTACCCGCTTCCGGCCCCAGATTTTAAGAAAACATTTTTTGATCTGCGCGGAGCCGCCTTTACCCGAAACCACACCTGGTTTGGAGCCGTTCAATGATGGCCGGGTTGTTTCTCTGATTC
>JADFYC010000364.1 GCA_015233295.1 Deltaproteobacteria bacterium
CAGCATCCATGTCCTTCCCGATCGTTCCTGACCACCAGGTTACTTCTTTAGGTTTGACGATGCTCGCCTTTGCCCCAAATGACCAGTTTGGGTAAAGTCGCCCGATAGGTTATAACTGCGACCTTAAAGAGATAGCCGCCAACATTCTTCCTGGGAGTTCGCTGCATCCTCTATTTTACTACACTTTCAGCCCACCTTTTGGCATCCATCGGTAGTTGAAATGTGGCGCCAAAGATGTCGCGTCTTGAGAACCTTCCGGCAAATTAATCGATACGACAACTAAAAAAAGTACGGTCGGCCTTAATATCTGAGGAGCAACCGGAAACGTGATTTGTTTGCGACCCATTGTGAGATCGTCATGGGTCCTGTTTTTACTATCTTTTAACAAAATGCAACCACGAGTGATCGAAAAGTCCATGGTCAGATCGTCCTTGACGGCAATACTCTGGGAGTCCCTTCCCTTTTTGATCATCGCCGGCGGGCCGATGACCAAACCGATTCCTGCGCGTATTTAGGCCATCACCTCACTTTCATATAGGTTTTTGGGCAATCAGCCTCCCCTTTTGAAACCCCCGTCGACAAACGTATTTGATGATCATGCGTCAGCCGGCAGAGTCGGTTCAGCATGGTAACTAAAAAAGGGGTTGGCCATGGTTGACTGGGACGACGTCCCATCTTCGGGCTGCCTAGGACAAGACCGGGATGAGTGACTGCTCTCCCCACGGCGACGTCCGGGCGCGTCCCTGCTAAGCCTGATCATTACATCGGCACGAAATAGAGAAACTTTACCTGTATCGTGAATTTTTTTTGCGATAAATTCACCCAAGGCTTAAGATAGGATTATAACGGGTGGGGAACCGGCTGACCCTGACTATGGTCGGTTTTTGAGAACCGAAAAATCCACCATCGGCCAGGCCGGATTTTGATGAGCATAGAGAATGGATCATGAGTCGAGAAGCCCCTTCAGTCAAGCCTCCTTTCGGGTTTGGTATTCAAGGGTGGGGCTTCCGCGTAGCGAAATACTGATTTCTGTATCGTCAAAACGTCAGGTATACTTTAATCTTTTTTTGGCCTCAACCCGATTTTTCCAAATAAATATAGCAAACAAGGTTGAAAGGGTGGGTAAACCGAATGTGATTGTTTGAATTGGGGAGGGCGGACTAACTCGGCAACATGGGCGAAAGCTAGGCCGATACATGATAAAAAGTCTTTTTTTAACAGGTTGATGAATTTTCCATCCTAATTGTTTAGAACACTGATGCCGTCAAGAAAGGGCAGAGGGTAAAGCTATTTTTGCCCAATACCCGGTTTAGGAAGATCGGCCTGAAACCAGCCCGTCTTGACCAGGGCGGCCGTTTTGTCTAGAGCTGTCAAAGCGTTCTCTATAACCTTAGCTGCCTCGCGCCCCTTATGTAAACTAGCCTTGATGACCAACCGGGCACTGGAGCAGAGGCGTAATGCACTCACCGGTACCCCGTTGCGGTTGCCGCATACCACAGGCTGCCCCAATTGGCCGCGAAATTTGGCAAGATTACTGTTTAAACGGGTATTGGCCAAGCCATGATGGTTGGATAGATCGGCCGGCAGCAATCTATATACATGATTTGTTTCCTCGCGGTTCAAAGGCGTCTGCCCGGTCGAGGGGCCGGGATGATAAAGCAGAAAGGGAAAGATTGTCGGAACATGATCCCAGCTTGCCGCCTCGATCAAGGGACGGCGGTCGATTTGAGGCGCGGGCAATGGCGCAAAGATAGGATCATTCTTTAGGCGATGTTGAATAGCGTCCGCGAATGCTTGAAGAAAGTTCGTCACCTCCGGCTCCGGCACCGAACGAAATGTCCGCAGGTCTTCCAAAGCCGCTTCCCAACGTAGTAACAGTCCAAAATTTGCCATGTTATCGAGTATCCCATCTACTGCCCAGGTTTGAGGCCAATCCGCCCGGGTGGAATAGCCTCGTAACGCCCGCGGGAATGGACGCGCCCGAAGCTTCCCGGCCATTGATGAGGGGATAAGTAGGGCGCCGGCAAAGCTTGGACCGGTTATGAACTTTGACCCGGTTATGGCCACCATCAGGTCATGCTCAAGATAGGCCCGCAAGGTGGACGGGGCCAGCCGGAACTGGCACGCATCAACGAGAACATCCACCGTATCCGGTAGGCCACGCTGCATCTCCAAAATACAGGCCAGACTTGGGGCCAGACATCCGGTCTTGGTCAGATCGACTGAAACCAGGAGGACGCGCCGCCCCATCGACACAGCACCAGTCACAAGAGATTTGAATTCGGCGTCTATGGCCGCGGCCTGACGTGGGGTTCCATCGACCAGGCGAATCGGCACGGTCGCTGTTTCAATTATGCCGCTGTAGGCCAGGGCCGTGTTTTTGATGACAGGATATCCTGATGTGGCGCGGGTGCTGAAGTGGCGTCCGGCCAGGGCCAATGGTACTCCGCTCCCGGTCTCGTCGGCCTCAACCGTTACGGCCACCGTGGGTCTGGATGCGGTCCCGCCGGCCAGTTGGGCCGCAATCAAGTGAATATCCGTGCCGGAAGCGGCCAAGACGACTTCGAGGCCGGGGATATCTGATACCCCGCATAAGTGAGTCAACTCCCGACGGATCCGGTTAAGTTCGCGGGCGTAGGTAATTGCCTGGGGTTCCGCACCGACGGCGAGTAGTCTGCGACGAAGACGGTCTGCCGCGGCAAAGCCGGCGTGGGAGATGACCGATGCCGTCGAGGACCCGAAAGCCCCCAGGTCTGGATCGGGGAAAGGTTGGCAACCGTACATATTCAAGGCCCGATCCGGGTCAAGTGCGATGCGGGCGTCGCCGCCTTCCACCAGAAGCTGTTCCGTGGGTGGAAGGTTAACTTGAGCATATCTTCCGGCATGCTCCGGTGCTTTGATATCTTTAGGCCGAGTCGATTGCTTTTCCTCAAGAGAGGCCATATGTTAAGACCCTTCACCCGCAGAACCCCGGTACGTCATTCCTGGGGGCGTGCCGAACTTGGCGGCTTTGGCCAACATGGCGCGAAAAGCGGTAAACAATTTTTTCATCTGGGGTTGCTTATAAGGAAAGATATCCACCGGGTCCATGTCATGGACGACCATCGAGGTGTCGACCTCGAAAATCAACAAATCCCCGGTCACGGTCTCGGCGCAATCAATAGCCAGGTAATCGAGTTCCAGTCGTTCATTGATGGCCCGTAAGGTAACTTCATGCCGGGTGGCAAAGCCGGTGTCGAAGCCGACCATGAAGGATTCTTCCTCCGCTCGTTTTTCGGGGCTTTCGGTCATGCCCGCATTTAGATAGTGGATCATCCAATGTTCGGATATGGCCATATGACAAGGAAAAGGACGGCCATCGATTAGGGCTATGCGGAACTTTCGGAACAGGCCGTCCGCGCCTCGATAGTCGACGAACCGGGCTAAATAGAACTCTCCGTCAGGCATCGATTGCAGATATTCGGCCAGGGATTCCGGATTGTCCAGCTTATTCAGGCCCCGGCCGGCATGTGAGTCGACCGGTCGAACAATAATCGGAAAATCTCCATCTGTAATGATGGTGGTAATTGATAGCTCGGAGCGACTGATTTGTTCCAGGGCCTGCCTGTCGACTCGGGCCGAGACCGGCATGACCAACCCAGGCGTGGATTGCAGTAACTCACAAACTTTACCGCGCGACATGTAAGCAATTCTATCGGGTCTGTTGAGAACCGGTCGCGGCCATGATTCCAGATATTTTTCTATGGCTCGAAGCAGGTAACGATTTTGATCGGATTCGGCCACGGCGACGAACAGGACGTGATGGTCGGGCACGGAGTCCGGGAAAGGCTTGCCGGGAACCAGGTAGAGAATGTCGAGAGCCACATCGGAATCTTCCAGCAAAAATTCTATGGGCATGTTCGCACTGATGTCGCCCGGGC
>JADFYC010000365.1 GCA_015233295.1 Deltaproteobacteria bacterium
CCTGGCCGATCACATCATCGATCTGCCGGGGACGCATGAAGAAGAACCTGAAACATCTCACGATCTCCAGGGTGAACCAGACTCCAGGCCAACACTCCGACAACATCACCCACTTCATAATTCAACAAATTTTTGACTGCACTATTAGAGAAGGTATATCGGCCGTCAGCGTCTACCGCCCAGACCCAGTCCACGATTGACTCGACCAGGGAGCGATAGTTCTCTTCGCTTTGACGCAGTGCTTCTACAGCTTGCTTCTTTTCTTTTCTAAGGTCGATGGTTTCCACCGCTCCCTCAAGGAGCCGAAGAAATTCTGCAGGCTGAACAGGTTTACGGAGATAATGCAGCGCCCCCTTTTCTAAAGCAGACACGGCTGAGTCTAGATCCGCATAGGCGGTCATGATGACAAAAACACAACTCGGCAGAATCTTTTTTAGATATGATAAAACTTCCGTGCCGGAACCATCGGGTAACTTCAAGTCGATAAATGCGACCTGGGACTCAAACTCCGAGGTCATCTCCCGCGCATCTCTGGCGCTGTGGGCCACTCCCACGACGTAACCCCGTGACTCCAGGATGTCGGCCAGACTCTCGGCCAGGTCCCGATCATCATCTACGATCAGAACCCGGCAGCCCGGCCCCACATCCAACGATCGGCCTAATTCTTCAGGCATGTTCCAACTCTCCTTGTCGATAACCTTTTTCCGGCAGAGGCAGCCACAAAATAAACACCGTCCCCCGGCCTGGTTCCGTTTCGATATCCACACCACCGCCGTGCTGATCCATAATCTGCCTCACAATTGGAAGCCCCAGGCCGACCCCGAAGCTTTTAGTACTATACAATGGTTCAAATATTTTTTCAAGCTGATCTGCCGTGATTCCAGGCCCGGTGTCGGTAACCAGAATTTCGATTTGATCGCTGATCTGTCTTGTTTCAACGATGAGTTTGGCCTCTTTTTTACCCTGGCCGGCTATCGCCGCGGGGGCTCCCATAGCAGTCATGGCCTGCAGTGCATTGTCGATGACATTTATCAGACAACGCCGAAACCGCTCCCGGTCAATGCTGACCTGCAACCTGGGCAAGAATAGCCGGACCACCTCAATGCCTTCCGGAATTTGATATTCGTCGAGGAGGTTGCCCAGCCAGTCATCTAACGAAGTAAGCTTCAGTTCCAGCGACTTGATCCGGGTATAATCCAAAAGCTCTTCAATAATCCGGTCACATCTGACAATGCTCCGTTCAGCCCGCTCCAGTGCCCGCTCGGCGCGTAAAATACCTCGGCCTCGAATGACTTCATCGATAGTAAACAATGAGTTCCGCACGGTGCCCAGAGGATTTCTGATCTCATGGCTGACCGTCGCCGTCAGTTGTCCCAAAACAGCCAGCCGTTCACTCTTGATCAGCTTCTCTTGAGCCGCCTGCAGGTCTTGGGTCCGCCGGGAAAGTTTGCGGATCATGGTGTTAAAATCCCGCGTCAAGGCCCCGATCTCGTCGTCCCGCGTCACCGGGATTTCCTGATCCAGCACCCCTTCTGAAATGATATAAGTTTGCCATCACAAGCGGTGGATGGGACTGACGATACTCCGGGCCAACAGGGCCGAAATGAATATGGAGATCACGCCGCCCACGAGAAGAAAGACCAGGCCGCCGACATAGAAGTTTTCCCGCAGCCGGCTAAATGGTTGGTCGGAAAGCAGTACGGCGGCATAGGCCACCGGGTTGTTTTGATGGTCTTTTAAGGCCAGTTCATTAGTATAACATCGCTCCCCGCCTATCTGGACAACTCCGTCGATATCGGGTGAAGGAAACGGGGCCAGGTAGGGTAGCGGGCCGAATGGTTCCATCACCGATCCGGCCACCATCCGCCCTTGACTGACCAGGGCCACCTCAACTCCGGCGATCCGCTTGATTTTCTGCATCAAGTTCGTATCCAACTCCAGAATTTTTCCGGAAGATGTGTCAAATTGCTCTAAGTCGGTGACATATGTCAACGGCTTAACCACCATCATCACCAGCACCTGATGGTCACTCTTATCCTGAAGAAAGACATTCCGCAAAGATGAGTCAAGTTGCTCTAAGTCGGTGATGGACACCAGAGCATAAGAGGTGCTGGGTAAGCCTAAGACCGCCCGGTGGATCAAAGGATGTTCGATCTTTTGATTAAATGACAGAAATGTGGCCCGGGGGTCGGGAGCCAGCCCATTTTCATCGGTCACCGTGGCGAAAGATAACCCGTAGATTTTGCGAAGCTGTAATAAATACTCTTGAAGCTTCGAACTCAACCCTAAGACCATCACGGAGTCCAGGGTCTCATCTTTTTCCACATCCCGGCTCACGTTCTGAAGATATTGCATCTGGTCTTCCAATAACGATGAGACAAGGGATACGTTGTAGCTCAGTTGATCCCGGACCCGCTCCTTGATCTGATTGTTAGTCATGATAAAAATTGAAATAATAAACAGTAACAAGGGCAGACCGCCGGCCATGACCAGGACGATCATTAACCGAGATTTTAAAGATATGGGGAAACTTTTTTTCATCTAATGACCCGGTCGGCCACGGAAATCATTGTTTCCGGAATGGCCAGGTTCAATTGCCCGGCCTTGGGGAGATTGATTCCAATCATATATCTAAACGGTATTTGTGGACGTATTTCATTTATGTTGCGCCGCCTCAGGATAATATCCGCGGCCATCTTGGCCGTTTCCGCGCCCATGGCCGTGTCATTGGGAGAGAGGGTGGCCAGGGCGCCCTTCTCTAATTGAGAGATGTTTGTCCCGATGAAACGTGTGCCGGGATACTTCTCGGAGAGTTCCTTTTGATGTCGGTATAGTCCGTACCATCCGAGAACCGCCCGGCCCTGTTTGAGATATTTGGACGGGATAACTAATTGGTCGCTCAATTCAGCATAATGCACCACAAATTGTTTGGAGATACTCTTCTCTAAAAAGGAACGGTAAGCCATATCGGCAGGATAGGGAAAACAAAGAAATACCACCTCCGAGACGGATGGTAATAACTCATGAATAAACTTGAAAAGCATTTGAGGTGGGATGGTGTAGGAAATCCCGGTAACGTGATTTTTGGGAGGGGCCTCCATGGACTCCAGAAGTCCCGCCCCCACCGGGTCGGTCATTCCGGCGAACAGTAAAGGGATTTGGCCGTCATTCATGGATCTGGCCATAAACAGGCCGGCGTCCGTACCGAACGAGACGATCAGGTCAATTTTGGTCTCATTAAGTTTCCTCAGAATCTCTTTGTCTATTTTCTCATTTTCTATCCGGGGCAAGACTACCCTGAGGTAGGAGACGTTCTTCTCTTCGATCAGACCCTGGTGGACCATTCCCTCCTTGAAACCACTCTCCATGGACGATATGTAGTAGGAAGTCTCGCTCAGGACCAGGGCTATCCGGCATCCCGCCTGCCCCGCCTGGACGGAGGACGCTCCGGTCAGGAGCAGTAAGGACAAAAGTAGAACATACCTGGTCTTCATCATTAGACTCCTAGTCAACCCTTTCGTCAGCCAACTCCAATATTCCCTTAGGTATTTTTATCTTTAGAGCCTTTGCCTGTTTGAGGTTGAAGCAAATGCCGTATTCACGAGGGTGTTCCGGCGGAATCTTTCCCGGACTGATGCGTTCCCACAAGATACTGACGGCCATTTCTCCACCTTGAGCCCCCAGTTCCGGGAGCTTGGGGTAGACCGACACGACCGACCCTTCACGGCATTCTTCCGCAGTAGCGCCCACGAAAGTAACCTCAGGGTATTTGGCCGCCCAGTGATAGAGATGGACCGAATACCACCCAAAAAAAATATCTGCCTGCTTCAATTCTTCCGGCGGAATGCCTTTATCTTTGGTCGTGTCGATGAACCGGATAACCGGTTGGACATGTTTGCCGGCGTAGTCGTGGA
>JADFYC010000366.1 GCA_015233295.1 Deltaproteobacteria bacterium
CTGATAGACGGATTTAAAGGTGCGACGGGAGAGATCTTGGGTGACAACCCCGTGACGGCGGCCCCACTTTTTGTAAACGATTCCACCGCCGACTTTCACCTCACCCAAAATTCCCCGGCAATTGACGCCGGTTCATCGGTCGATGCTCCGACTTTTGATTATGACGGTCGCTCTCGCCCACAGGGTCATGGGTGGGACATCGGCGCATACGAATATCCTAAAGATACAAACTTTGATTTCAACGGAGATGGGAAAGCCGACATCCTCTGGCGGCATGGCAACAGTGGGCAGGTTTGGATGTACCAAATGAACGGAATGGCTATCAACTCCCAGGGGTCTGTTGCTACCGTAAGCGATTTGAATTGGCAGGTTGTTGGAATCGCAGATTTTGATGGGAATGGGAAATCTGATATCCTCTGGCGGCATGGAACTTCTGGCCAGGTCTGGATGTATCTAATGAATGGAACATCCGTTTCTTCTCAAGGACCCGTTGCCACCGTCAGCGATTCTAATTGGAAAACGCAAATGTTGTTTGGCAGGTAAGCCACAACAGCGCCGAGACTAGAAATTGAACTTCTCAGCCTAAAGTAGACCATAAGCCCTGCCGGTTCCGCCTGGCGGGGCTTTTTTGTGGTGCGCCCGGCAGGGCGCACCTTCTCGGAGGTGTAAGTCCGTAATCTGGCCATACTGGTTGGGGGAAAAGGACAACAAACAAAAAGGAAGCAAATAGAATTGGATTCAAAGGCTACAATTCGACGCTTGAATTTTCGTGATGAAAATGATAAGGTGAATAAATTGAAAATGGTCAATAAGAGTGGAGGCCGAAAAAATCGTCCTGAATGTACCCTTCCCCTAACCGATGCAGATTTTCAGGAATTCTAATAGGGAATAATAAGGGTCGTCCAGATTTGAAATATTGTATTACCCATTAACCTGATTCACAAGCGGAAAGTGGTGAACAAGACGATTTATCAGGGTATGCCGGTCCCAAGGTAATTCGCCGTTCCCCCATTCCCCTCCGTTCTGGACGAAACCTCCATGTCCTCTTACGCTTGCTTTTTAAGACCGATAAATTAGATATCGGCAGACAATAGAAAACTACTCCAACCGGAATCGTACCCGAATAATCACCCTATGAAAAAAACCATCATTGCCTTAGCCCTGGTTGTAATCCTAGGGGCGGTCTTCCGGCTGAGTGGTCTTGATTGGGATCAGGGGCAGCATCTCCACGCCGACGAACGATTCCTGACCATGGTCGAGACTTCGATGAAGTGGCCGTCTCATCTCCAGGACTACTTCGACGAAGCCCATTCCCCCCTAAATCCGCGCAATGTGGGACACGGTTTTTTTGTCTATGGTACGTTGCCTACGACCATGGTTAAGGCCGTGTCCATCCTGTTGGGGAAAACCGGTTACGACCAGGTCGAATTAGTCGGCCGAACCATCAGCGCCTTACTCGATCTCGGGACAGTTTTGCTGGTCTTCTTGCTGGCCGTGACATTATACCGGGATAAGCGCCTGGCCGTGTTGGCCGCGGCTTTTTATGCCGCCTCGGTCCTACCCATTCAGCTCGCCCATTTCTTCACCGTGGACACCTTTGCCAATTTCTTCATCATGGCCGCCCTGGTTTGCCTGGCCAGGTTACAGGTCGGCCATAGATTCTGCAGTCTGGCCGCGGCCGCCTGCTTGGGCGGATTAGCCCTGGCCTGTAAGACATCCATATTCCCTTTTTTCTTCCTGTTAATCCTGGTCGCCGGTTATTCCTCTCGAACTCGGTCCCAAACGGCCGGCGTCCCGGAGGCCTACATCCGCTGGGTCGGCCGACTGATCTTCTACCTTCTGATGGCCGGCTTAGTCAGCTTTGTCGCCTTCCGGATAGCCGAACCCGATGCCTTTCGAGGTCCCGGCTTCTTCGGCCTCTGGCCCAGTGAACGGTGGCTCCAGAACACGGCCGAGATTGTCCGGATGACCAGGGGTTATGTGGATTGGCCGCCGAACCACCAGTGGACTGATTGCCCGATTATCTGGTCTCCCTTTAAGAACATGGTCCTATGGGGTTTGGGCTTGCCCCTGGGCGTCACGGCTTCGATAGCCTTCCTGACGGCCGGGTGGCGGTTGGGGCGGCGCCGGGAATGGAGTCACCTGATCCCCGTCATTTGGACGGGAGTAATGTTCTTCTACCTGGCCACGCAATGGGTTAAATACATGCGGTATTTGTTGCCCATTTATCCCACCCTGGCCATTCTAGCCGCCTGGTTGATCATCCGGATTTGGGAGCGATCCAAAATTCTCCGTCAAACTCCTCAAACCGAAAAGAAGAAATCCTGGCTGGTCACCGCAGCGGCCGGTCTGCTGGTTGTCTTTATTTGCGCCGGGACCCTGGCCTGGGCTGTGGCCTTCTTCCATATTTACACCCGCCCCCATAGCCGGGTGCAAGCCAGCCGGTGGATTTACGGGAACATCCCCCCGGGATCAGTCATCGCCAACGAACACTGGGACGAAGGCTTACCACTGGACGTGGACGGGCAGAGCGCCCAGCCGCGTTACCGGATAGTGGAACTGGCCAACTATGATGATGATACACTGGAAAAACTGGAAAAGACGTTGCAAACCCTCGACCAGGCCGATTATGTCATTTTGTCCAGCAGTCGTCTTTATACCAGCATCCCGAAACTCCCGCCCCGCTACCCCATGACTATTCGCTATTACCAGACTCTCTTCTCCGGTGAACTGGGGTTTCAAAAGGTCGCCGAGGTCACTTCCTATCCCAGCTTGTTGGGCCTAACATTCCCCGATGACCGGGCGGAAGAGACCTTTTCCGTGTTCGATCATCCCCGAGTCCTGATATTTAAGAAGACGCCGGCCTGGAACAAACAGCGGGCCCGACTCCTGATCGGGACGATAGATTGGAAAAGCGTCTACCATCTAACTCCTCGGGAGGCAGCCAATTACAAGAACCGACTGATGCTCGATCCTAAGACCTTCGAGGCCGACCGCCGCGGCGGCACCTGGTCCCGGATACTTGATCCCCAGCATGGTTTGTTTGATATCCATGATCTGGCAAATTGTTGGCCCGTCCTGGTCTGGATCCTGAGCCTGGAAGTCATTGGATTTCTGACCTGGCCGTTACTGGCCCTGGCCTTGCCCAATCTGGCCGACAAAGGCTGGATGGTGGCCAAGACGGCGGGGCTGTTGGTGATCTCGTACGGGGCCTGGCTCTTGGCCGGCTTCCAGATAATGGCCTTCTCCAGATGGAGCGTGGGATTGGTGACCCTGGTCATCGGTCTGGCTACGGTGGCCGCGGCCTGGCTCCAGCGCCGAACCTGGGGAGAGTTTTGGCGCCGGCGGTGGCGATTGATTTTAGGTGAGGAGGTTTTGTTTTTGGCGTTTTTCGCCCTGTTCCTGGGCATCAGGTGGCTGAATCCAGATCTGTGGCACCCGTATTATGGAGGGGAAAAGCCGATGGACTTCGCCTACCTGAACGCCGTGGTGAAAAATTCCTTTTTCCCGCCTTATAATCCCTGGTTTGCCGGGGGTTATATTAATTATTATTACTTTGGCTATGTTCAAATCGCGGCCTTGATCCATCGAACGGGAATCGTTCCGGCGGTAGCCTACAACCTGGCCCTCCCCACCCTATTCGCCCTGACGACGGCCGGCGCTTTTACCGTGGTCTATAACCTGGTTGACGCCCCCAAGGCCACCCAACCGGACGGGGCGGGGCTGGCGGACGGACCCGATACCCGACTGGGATCGACCTTTGGGTATGGTTTCTTGGGGGCTATATTCGTAGCCGTCATCGGCAACTTGGATGAGGTCCGCCTTTTCGTCAAAGGGTTGTCCGAGATGAGTCAGATCCAGTTAGGCCCGTGGCCGGCTTGGCTATTGCCCATCGTGCGTCCGATTCATGG
>JADFYC010000367.1:0-542 GCA_015233295.1 Deltaproteobacteria bacterium
CCATCCAGTCGTACTTATCGATTAATCCATTGGCCTTAAGTTCAGCAATCCGGAAGGCTGCCAGCATGAAATAGATCTGGTTGGGTTTGAAATAGACCAGGACCCGGTCAGGTGACAGGGGGTCAACCTCCAACCCGAACTGCCGGGCCAAATCCGCCTCTTCGGCTGAAGCCGTGGTGACAATATTAAACCTGTCTCCATCCGGGTCCCAGATAAACACAAAAGACCCAGGGGTTGCTTGCCGTAACCAGCCATCTGCTCCGATATGCTTATAAATCTCCGGCTTGCCGGGATCAACGCCGTGGTTAACCCCATTCAGCAGGCCCAGTCCATGATAGGCTGAGTCTTCCTTCTGGAACAAGTACTTGATAGGGCCTTGATTGCCGACCGGAATGCCCAGGTCTCGAAAAATGATCTCTGAGGTGCGGCCCATCGAGCCGCCTAAGGTGGCCGCAAAGCCGGTGAACCCTTTTTGGCCGGCTTGAATTATGGCCGCCAGGGCTGGCGCCGAAACAAAACTTCCAAGAAATTCAATATAAGGT
>JADFYC010000367.1:564-3878 GCA_015233295.1 Deltaproteobacteria bacterium
TCAGGTTTGGCCAGGGGAATGACAGTGCCCGGCCGAGAAAGGACCCGGACCTCATTCTCGATCAATTGCGCCGCGTCCAGGAGTTGCTTCCCTTCGCCGTCCATGGGTTTCCAGCCACCCTTGAAGTTAGGTGAATGGCTGGCCGTGAAGTTCTCTCCGTCATTGAATTCATTATACCACACGCCGAAAGAAGAATACCAGATCGGGGTGGTCAGGCCGTCGGGCCGAAGATGCACTGTCCATCCGTGCGCGGCATAAATCCGGGCGACCAGCATAATGAAGTCTTGGGTATGCGGCCGGACCTCGCCACCCACATGCCGGTCTTTGGCGGTGTCGCTCCGTTCAAGCAACCGGTCATACACCCGGGCCTTGGCCTCGGCGACAACAGCGAGTTTGAGGGCGTTGAAGGCCACCTGGGGATTCTGACTGTCAAGAGGGTCGAGTTGGTCTCGGTACCCGGCGGTGCCAAGTTTAAATCCGGCCGCCCAGGCGGTCAGGCCCTCCCGGATAATCACCTCGTCGGTTAATTCAATCCAGTTCTGATTTGGGAAAAGCATCGACAAGGAACCCTCCTCTGCCTGTCTTGTCTATCCATAGGGAATAACTCGGACTCATCAGCTTACATCAAAACAAATTGAGTCGTAAAGCTAAAACGGTATCACACCTGAAAAAAGATACTCAAATGATTTCGTTGATTCCGAATGTGTGGGTCGGGTTACGGAGTTCTGATAACCTGGATTTGGTCTATCTTGAAATAGATTACCAGGTTTCACCCTCTCTTCGCTCAAAAACGGCATCCAAATCAATGGTCAAATCCGGTAAAACGGCTGCTTCCAAGTTACCGTCGGCCTCGTTAATCTTTGGTGGTCCATATTTGCCATCTTCACCCAAAAGCCGCACAATCACAGTGGCATAATCGGGATAGATGATCCAGTATTCTTTTACGCCGTGCTTTTCGTACAAGGCCAATTTTTCGACCTGGTCTTTTCTGGAAGTATGGGGGGAAAGAATTTCCACGATAAAGTCAGGGGCGCCTCGGCAACCCCGGTCATCAATCTTGGCCGGGTCACAAATAACCGAGATATCCGGTTGCACCACGGTGGTGATGTTCTGGTCGGATTCGTCACTTTTAGGCAACCGGACATCAAAGGGGGCATAGAAGACCAGGCAATCCTTATCCACCAAGAAAGGATGAATTTGAACAAATAGATTCCCGGAAATGATTTGGTGCCTCGGAGGAGGAGCCGGACTCATGGCATAGGGCACACCCTCAATGATCTCCCATCGCTCTTCCTCCGGCCAGGTCAGATAATCACCATATGTACAGTTTTCCAGCTTGCGGGCATTTGTAGTCATGAGAATTCCTCCCGAGTTACGACCAGCGGCTGGTCAAACTTCCATGTCAGGAAAGAAATTCAATCGCTAAGTTACGTCTATCTTAACTTAATATTGTAGCATAAAACCTGGTTCATTGCAACCAAATAGGGATTGCCTGGCTGAGCTCTAAAACCTTCTCCTCTATCTTCACCTGGGTCAGGTGCGGATAGAGGAGAAGGTTGTCAAAGGTAGGAAAAGTAGCTGAGGGTTTTACATAGGCGCAAAGGATTCAGGACAGGATGGGGGTAGATAGCCACTTTTGCACCAGCGGCATAGGCATCAACCGGAGGGAGAGGGTAGGGAAGCGAGGCAACCGCCGGATCATCTTCTCCCACCCCTCGAAATAGGATAATCTTGGCCCGTCTCACGGGACCTGCTTCCGGGAAATAATCATTCAGGCGCCAAAATGAGTTAAATATATCAGGCGTGGTCAAGAAAACCGGTTGTTTTAAATGATTATGAGTAAGCTGATTTTCAGCTACTGATTTTCAGCGAATTTTTCCTTAACATGCTTCAGCATTTTGATCATCTGATCTGCGTCCATATACCCAATGATCCGGCCTAATCTGTCGCCTTTGGCGGACAGCATCCAAAAAGTGGGAATGCCTCGAATCTGGTAATTGACGGCCAGGTCTCTGTCTTTGACGGTATTCACCCTTACCGCGACATAGTGCTGGTTTAGAGATTCAGCCACTTCCTGCTTGGAAAATACGTCTTTTTCCATCTTGACACAGACGCCGCAATAGTCCGCGGTGAAGTCCACAAAAACCAGTTTATTCTCTTTCTTGGCTTTCTCCAGGCCATCCTTGTAATCCATCCAGTTGATTTTGGCGGAGCGAGTCTCTGAAGAAGGCGCCGCAGCAGGTTCCATACCGGCATAACCCAGTAGGAAAATCATCACGACGGCCAACCCGGCCACAGCCAGCATACGTTTTTGGTCCACTTCTCTCTCCTTCTTTCACGGACATCTAAAAAAGACATCCGAAGTTTGATCAAAACGATTTATCACCAAAAAAACCGGATATCTCAATCTCAGGCAGGCGCCAGTATACCAAACCCGATCCCAGCCGCTTAAACCCATTCAAAACCTGGCCGAAGTTAAATCTTCACCATAAATTATCAGATTGCCGCCGGCGAGGTCAAACTATTTCGGTATCTTCCGTTTAATATCAAACAGAAAGGCAGACCATGGCCACAGTCGGGGGTTGGCCCTCAAATCAGGTCGCCAGACCTAGTGATTTTTGCGACCTGTCCATGATGAATTCTTTGATTCTTCTTTGGGCTAAGTCAACGTAAGCTTCATCTATTTCGTATCCGATGAAGTGACGGCCGGTCTTTATGGCCGCCAGAGCGGTCTGACCACTGCCCATGAAAGGGTCCAAAACAACTTCTCCATCGTAGGTGTAAAGCTGGGCCAGCCGGTAAGGCAACTCGACCGGGAATGGGGCCGGATGCCCGATCTTCCGGGCTGATTCCGATTGAAACGTCCAGATACTTTTAGTGTATTCCAGAAATTCTTCCTTAATCAAAGTGCTCTTTCCACCGGAGAGGTTCTTCCGGCCGAAGGTACCTTTTGAAAAGACAAGAATATACTCATGGACGTCTCTGAGGGTAGGATTGGCCGGGGAGAGCCAGCTCCCCCAAGCGGTAGAAGAACCGGCGCTGGAGGCCTTGTTCCAGATGATCTCACCCCGCATCAAGAATCCCAACTCAAGCATATCGTTTATGATATACGCGTGCAAAGGGACATACGGTTTTCTTCCTAGATTAGCGATATTGATGCACGCCCTGCCGCCGGGCACCAGCACCCGCCGGACTTCCGTCCACACTCTCTTGAGAAACATCAGATATTCTTTAAGACTATGGTCTTCGTCGTATTCTTTCCCGGCGTTGTAGGGTGGCGAGGTAACCATTAAGTGAACACTATTATTCGGCAA
>JADFYC010000368.1 GCA_015233295.1 Deltaproteobacteria bacterium
CATCCGGTCACATGCGGATGAACCGGAACGCCTGGCTCAAGAAAAAACCATGGAACTGCTTCAACTAGCCGATTTGGTGTTGTATGTGCTCGACGGGTCGGTTAAAATCCACCCTGATGATCTTTCCCTGGTCGGCCTGGCCGGAGATAAGCCGATAATTATAGTGGCCAATAAATCTGATCTGCCGCCGGCCAACCAGTTGGATAAGCTCAAAGAAATATTTAATTCCGACCGGGTGGCGGCCATTTCCGCGGTTACCGGCCAGGGGTTGGATGTGCTTAAAAAGACTATTAAATCAGTCGTCCTGGGGCATCGTGAGTTTTCATCTTTGCCGGAGGTGGTTCCAAATCGACGTCAAGCCGAACTGTTGGACCTGGTTAGGACCTCATTATTAGCCGCCGAAAACGCCATCCAAGACAACTTGTCCCCGGAATTCGTCGCGGCGGACATCAATGTGGCCCTGGGTCATCTTGGGGCTATCATCGGTGAGACCTGTCCCGACGAAATACTGAACCGGATCTTTGATTCCTTTTGTATTGGGAAATAGCCCATGCCGGCAGAGACCAAAAACAGCGAGTTAATGCGGCAAGCCGCGGCCTGTCTTGACCTGAATCTGACCGATGAGACACTGGACAGGTTCATGGTTTACCTGGCTGAGCTTAAAAAATGGAATAAAATTGCTTCATTGACTTCCATTACCGGCGACCGGGACATTATTTTAAAGCATTTCATTGATTCCCTGACCATTTTTCCATTTTCGGCGGCGGCTTCCAACCTGGCCGACTTAGGGGCGGGGGCCGGTTTCCCTTCATTCCCGTTAGGAATCATGGCTCCTGATCTGGATATTACGATAGTTGAATCTTCAGCCAAAAAAATAAACTTTCTCCGTTACGTCAGCGGGTTGCTGGGGCTAAAAAAAATAAGGCTTATTCACGGCGACATATTTCATCCTCCTCCCGACTTGCCGGGTCATGAGTTAGTTACCGCCCGCGCCCTGGCCGCTCCCGAAAAAATGTTTACAATCTCTCAGCCATATCTTAATCCCCATGGCCGTCTGATCATTATGGCCGGTCCAGGGGCAAATGTGAACCACTTGTCGGCCGGGGCCAAACCGTTCAAATTGGTCACCCACCTCCAGCTATGCTTGCCGATTTCCGGAGACAAAAGACAAATTTTTGTTTTTTCTACCGAATAATGCAGATCCCGGATAACCCCATGATCGGAGGAATCAATGTTTAGAAAAAAACTTCAACCGTTGCTCTTGGTCTTCGGTTTGGTGACTTCCCTGTTGTTCTTGGCGGCCTGCGGCGCTGGAGGCGATACCCCGGCCAACTCCTCGGGAGAACCCAAATGGTATATCAGCTTTAGTGGTGGTACCAATTCAAGTTCAATTAACAACATCATGATTTACGGCCTGGACGGAACGGCAAAAGGTAAGGCCCTGAATGAGAGCAGCCTACCGGCCGGTGTTACTTTGAGGGAGGTTCGCGGCTTCACCTTTGGTCCCGACGCTAATCTCTACGTAGTCAATGCCTATAAAGACTATAGCCAGGTGCTCCAATTTAAGGGCCAACTGGATGCTAATGGCCAGTACGATTTCAGCAAGGTTTTCGTGCAGCACTCCGCCGGCCTTAATCCCGGCCTGGATCATCCTTTAAGTGCAGTCTTCAGCTCTGACGGCAATCTTTACCTCTCCAGTCAGGATACAGATGTTGTTTCTCGCTATTATGGTCCGAAATCAACAACCTTTGAACCTGCCCAGCCCATGAAGTTGCCGTCCGCCCTCCTGGGAGTTGGAAACTTTTATCCAGGCACCTTTGTGCCGTCATCAACCCAAATGCAGAATGGCTTGAAAGCCGTCCAGGATGCCGCATTCGGACCCGATGGGAATCTCTACGTAGCCGACCGGGATGACAACAGTATCAAAAAATACGATGGACAAACCGCCACCTATCTGGGCAAGATTGTTTCCGACAAATTAATTCAGCCGGCTCATCTGCTATTCAGCCCCGCAGGCGACTACCTCTACATCGGTAGTTCCGGCCGCGATGCCGTTCCAAGATATAATTTAAAAACCGGCCAGACGGAAGACTTCATCACCCCCAAGTCGGGCGGTTTATCATCGCCGTCGGGGCTGGCCTTTGGTCCGGACAAGTACCTTTATGTGGCCAGTCGCCTGACCAATCAGATTCTTCGTTACGATGCCGCCACCGGCAAACCGGACCAGAAGCCCTTTATCGACGGATTAAAGGACAATCCGGAATTCTTGATCCTGGTCAATAATTAGCATTCCAAACTGAAAAGTATCGAACCCGACTCATCCGCCGCGCCGAGGTGCGGCAATAACCTGGGAGGAACTCATGCCGGAGCAGAGGCAGGTGGTTTACCTTATTGATGGCAGCTCATACCTGTACCGGGCCTTTTATGCGGTCAGCAACCTCACTGCGCCTGATGGGACACCAACCAACGCCGTCATGGTTTTCGGCAATATGTTGTTGAAGGTATTGAAAGAAAAAAGGCCAAAATACATCGGAGTGATCTTCGATTCTCCCGAGCCATCCTTTCGGAAAGATATTTATCCGGATTACAAAGCCAACCGCAGCACAATGCCTGAAGATCTGGTTGTCCAGATCCCCGTCATTCTTCAACTCATAGAGCTACTAGGCATTTTCCATCTTGCCCGGCCCGGCTGGGAGGCAGACGATATTATCGGGACGCTGGCCGCCCGAGAAGCCGCGGCCGGAAAAGAAGTAGTCATTGTCTCTGGGGACAAAGATTTTATGCAGCTTATTTCCCAGGACATCCTCATGTGGGACGGCCAAAAAGACCTGTGGCTCGGCGAGGCTCAAGTAGTCGAAAAATTGGGCATCCGGCCGGATCAAGTGATCGATTTCATGGCCTTAACCGGCGATACCAGCGACAATGTGCCGGGTGTCCCGGGGATCGGTCCCAAGACGGCCCAAAAGCTGATCGAGTCTTTCGGAACGCTGGACGCCATATACCAGCACCTTGATCAGGTCAAGCCCGAACGCCAGCGGGAGTTACTATCCAGGCACAAGGATACGGCCTATCTTTCCAAGGACCTGGTGACTATCCGGACCCAGGCGGAGATTGAAGTTGATCCCGGATTGCTTTGTCCCGGCCCCAGAGACAACCGTGGACTGTTGAATATTTTCTCTCGCCTGGGGCTAAAGAAGCTGGCGGCTGATCTGGCCACCGAACCGGCAGAACCGCCGAAACCCGAAAAGGCGCCCGACTGTCTGGTAATCCAAAACAATGCCGAGCTAAGATCTTATCTGGAGTCCATCCGGGAAACCGACCGGTTGATTTTCTACTGTGCCGGTGCTCCCGGTCCCAAGGCGGCCGCCACCCCGGTCGGCCTGGCCCTCATGGCCGATTCCAGGATGGTGTATGTTCCCTGGCCTTGCGACCAGGATTCGGTCGTCCAGCTTCAACATCTGATGAGTCAACCGGCACTACCCAAGGCCAGTCATGACATCAAGGCTCAATGGCCGCGGTTGGGGCGAATGGGGCTTATTCCGAGCGGTCCGCTGGACGATTTAATGGTGGCTTCCTACTTACTCGACCCGGAAACAAGGTTACACGACATCACGGCCATAGATGACCGGTTAGCTCCAGACGGTGATCAACCGCGCCGGCAGTTGGCTTTGCCCTTAGCTCAGGATACTTCTCCCAAAACATCCACCCCTATGGCGTGTGCCGCGGCCCAGGCCGTCAGCCGCCATTTTGATCAGAAGGTCAAGGAACTTCAGGCCCGGAACTTATATGACCTGTACCGCCGGATCGAAATGCCCCTGGTCCCGATTCTGGCGGAGATGGAGTCTACGGGGGTTTTACCGGATG
>JADFYC010000369.1 GCA_015233295.1 Deltaproteobacteria bacterium
GATGGCGTGGTTACTGGTTATGGGACCATTAACGGCCGAATGACTTTTGTCTTTTCACACGATTCCACGGTGTTCGGCGGCTCCTTAAGTGGTCCCTTTGGTGAAAAAGTCTGCAAGGTCATGGACCTGGCTGTTAACAACAAATGTCCCATAGTCGGGTTGAATGATTCGGGAGGGGCCCGCATCCAGGAAGGCGTCATCAGTCTGGGCAGTTATGGTGAAATTTTTAAACGGAACGTGATGACCTCCGGAGTTATCCCTCAGATTTCGGTGATCATGGGGGCTTGTGCGGGAGGAGCGGTCTATTCTCCGGCCATTACCGATTTTATTATCATGGTCGATAAGACTTCCCATATGTTCATCACCGGTCCTCAGGTGATTAAGGCGGTTACCTCCGAGGATGTCTCGGCGGAAAAACTGGGCGGGGCCATGACTCACAATGCCATCAGCGGAGTAGCCCATTTCTCGGCCAAGAGCGATCTGGATGCCCTTAAGCTGACAAAGGAGTTGCTGGCCTACTTCCCTCAGAACAGTGATGAAAAGCCGGCCATCCTCCCTTGCAGCGACCCGGCTGACCGGATTGATATGAGTCTGCGCGACGTGGTGCCGGACAACGCCAAAAAGCCCTACAACATTAAGGATATTATCCGAAAGATAGTTGACCACGGCCACTTCTTCGAGGTCCAAAAGAATTATGCCCGGAACATGGTGGTCGGCTTTGCCCGAATGGGCGGGATGTCGGTGGGCTTTGTCTGCAACCAGCCCAATTTTTTGGCTGGATGTATCGATATCAACGCCTCGCTGAAATGTTCCAGGTTTGTCAGGTCTTGTGACTGTTTCAACATCCCTTTAATTACTTTGGTTGACGTGCCGGGATTCCTCCCGGGGGTCTCGCAGGAACACGGCGGCATTATTAAGCACGGTTCCAAGATAATTTACGCTTACGTGGACGCCTCGGTCCCCAAGATTACGGTTATCACCCGGAAGGCCTACGGCGGGGCATATGACGTCATGTCTTCCAAACATCACGGTGGAGACATCAATTATGCCTATCCCACCGCCGAAGTCGCGGTTATGGGCCCGGAGGGGGCGGTCAACATCATTATGCGGAAAGAGTTGAATGCCGTCCCGGAAGAGGAGAGGGAAGCCTTGCGGGAGAAGCTTATCGCCGACTACCGGGCGACCTTCGCCAATCCTTACACTGCGGCCGAATTGGGATATATCGACGAAGTCATTTCGCCCGAATTCACCCGGCCCAAGATCATCGCCGCCTTGCGGATGCTTAAAAATAAAGTGGTCATCACCCATCACCGCAAGCACGGAAACATTCCACTCTAGACCGACCTGACGAAGGACCGACGGCAGGTCGGTCAGAACTATTTTGCGGCCGGTCCAATCTGCGGCGGCTCTTCAGAAACGCGAAGGAAATCGATTGATGGCCTTCGCGTTTCTGTTTTCGATGACCAAAAAAATATTCGGCGAAAGCAAAACTTGAACGCGGCTATTTCTTACTGGTTTTACTTGACAAATTAATTTGGAACAGTTACTATGTCTGATAATTAAATGATATTTATAACATATTGTTTTCATTTTAGGTACAGGGCTTTTATCCACGACTGCCTGCGGCTTAGCCTTCAACCAATCATGGCCAGATAAAATGTTCGAGAGTGGAACCAATCTGGTGAGAATTGGTTGCTCTCCTCGTTTTATCTTGACTTAATCAGCCGGAAGGGCTAATTAGGCATATTATGCTCCGTGTTACAAGTTGCGTGTTATGTTTTTTTAAGAAAATTATTTTGCCGTCATTATCAATTAACTGGCTGAACTTACACTGAGTTGTCAAGGATAATTCCCAAATTTATTTTGTCGTTATATTCGTGTAACCGAAGGAATATCAAGTTAAACCCGTAACCCGAAAGACAAGAGTATCCCATGCCTGAAGACAACCAATTGACCGCCCGGCGCAAAGAAAAAGTCGACAAATTAAAAGGCGCGGGGCTAAATTTGTTCCCGAACGATTTCAAACCCCAGCACCGGGCCGCAGAAGTATGCGCCGGCTTTGGGGATAAGACTAATCAAGAGTTGGAAGAATCTTTGTTTCAGGTGAAACTGGCCGGTCGCATTATGTCCCGGCGGGATTTTGGTAAGGCCTCATTCTTTCATATCCAAGACGACACCGGCCAGATCCAGGCCTACATCAAAAAGACCGAAGTTCCGGAGCAGACCTTTGAGCTTTATCGACTACTTGATCTCGGTGATATTGTGGGGTTGGCCGGTCGGGTGTTCAAGACCAAAACCGGCGAACTAACCATTGTGGTCAGCGAGTTAAAGTTGTTGGTTAAATCCGTCCTGCCCCTTCCGGAAAAATTCCACGGTCTGACCGATAAAGAACTCCGTTACCGCCAGCGCTACCTGGACCTGATCGTCAATAAAGAAGTCCGAGACGTCTTTATCACCCGCAACCGGATCATCGCCGAAGTTCGGAATTATCTGAATGATCATGGATTTCTGGAAGTTGAAACACCCATGATGCAGCCTATTCCCGGCGGAGCCACGGCCAAGCCTTTTAAGACCTTTCACAATGCCCTGGGCATGGAGTTGTTCCTACGAATCGCTCCGGAGCTTTATCTAAAGCGGCTGGTCGTGGGTGGCTTCCACCGGGTGTACGAACTCAACCGGAACTTCCGAAATGAAGGGTTATCCCTGCAGCACAATCCGGAATTCACCATGTTGGAGTTTTATCAGGCCTTCGCCACTTATGAGGATCTGATGTCCTTCACCGAAGGTCTGGTTTGTCAGGTGGCCCAAAAGGTGATTGGCCGCCTGGTAATTACTTATCAGGGCAAGGAAGTGGACCTGACCCCGCCCTGGAAAAGAATACCGCTGCTTGAAGCGGTCCAAACCATTGGGGGTGTCCCCCCAGAGTCCCTCATGGACGTGGCGGCCTTGCGCCGGTATGCCCGAGACCAGGCCATGGCTGTTAATGAGACCGAAGGGTACGGCAAAACTCTGGCCAAGATATTCGACCTGGCCGTAGAGCCAAAATTGATTAATCCGACTTTTATTACCGGGTACCCGACGGAGATTTCTCCTCTGGCCAGGAAAAATGAACAGGACCCCGAGATCACTGACCGGTTCGAGTTGTTCGCTGTGGGCCGGGAAATGGCCAACGGTTTTTCGGAGCTTAATGACCCGGAAGACCAGCGCCGCCGGTTTGAGGGGCAATTAGAGGAATTTAAGGCTGGAGATGAAGAGGCCCATCAAATGGATGAAGACTACATCCGGGCCCTGGAGTATGGGTTGCCGCCGACGGCAGGTGAGGGTATCGGGATCGATCGGCTGGTCATGTTGCTGACTGATTCCCCATCTATTCGGGATGTCATCTTATTCCCTCATATGCGACCCGAAACCAGCCTGGGACAAAAGTAAGTTGTTCGGGTTACGTGTTTCGGGTTTCGGGTTCAGATAACTGGACATTGATTGAAACTGGCAAAAATCATTGAGTCGCCATATCCTTAAATTTTATCCGAGAAATTGATTTAAAATCTATAACAGATATGACATAGAAATCCTACCTATGAATTATGAGTCGTTCATTGGTTTACGGTACCTCAAAGCGAGACGTAAACAAACCTTTATCTCTATAATCACGATTATATCCATCGCCGGGGTGATGGTTGGGGTCATGGCCTTGATAGTGGTCTTATCGGTCATGAGCGGGTTTGAAAATGACCTGAAGGAAAAAATCATGGGGGTTAATTCCCATGTGGTGGTGCTGAAATATAACGGAGGTATCACCAACTACCGGCAACTAACAGAGATTATAAAGAAAGTTGATC
>JADFYC010000036.1:0-447 GCA_015233295.1 Deltaproteobacteria bacterium
CGTTTTGAACAAACTTATCCTCGATATCCCTGAGGACGACCTGGCAGCCGATTTGAGCTGCGGTTAGGGCTATCCCGTGCCCCATGGTTCCTGCTCCAATAACGCCAATTTTTTTAATTTCCATTTTGTTAAGCCTCCTGACTACTTTGGTTGACAAATCTAACTAAACCGGCCACGCCTGCTGATGAGCATCTGGTGAAGATTTCTTTTTCTTATTGTCCACCATGTTTGCGGCCGTGCCCCGGTGGGACCGTGATGCGTATGGATATAATTTAGTCACAGTTAATATCACAACCGGATTACTGAGGCAAGCTATTTTGTAACTACATTAAAGCCGCAGACCGCTGGACAGCCCACTGACGGATAATTTTTCTCTTCTGAGGAGAGCTTGATTAAAACAATAAAATATAAGCTATTATAGCCTGATAAGTAAATAGTGCATTTTTT
>JADFYC010000036.1:519-16619 GCA_015233295.1 Deltaproteobacteria bacterium
ATCTAACGCTGCTGTTCCCCGGTAGCTCAGTTGGCAGAGCGGGTGGCTGTTAACCACCTTGTCGCTGGTTCGAGTCCGGCCCGGGGAGCCAAAATATTCTTCAAAATAATTTGTAAAATAATTTGATTGATAGCCAAGAAATAGGCCCTGGTGGATTATCTACCGTCAGGGCCTATTCGATTTGCTAACGTCATGATCGGCATAAACCCCAAAATAATCCAATTTGACCTTTAAGAGTGTTGCAACCAAATATGATTCCGGAAAAATGTGCAGGTTGTGGCGCCACCCTGCCCGATTCGGCGGGAGCCGTTGAGGCGGTCTGTAAACATTGCGGCCGGGTGAACTTATCCGGGCCTGAGGATTCCTCTGATCGCGACGTTAAACTCAGGTCGGAAGGGGAGTCGCGGCCGGAGCCGGCCGGTCCGGACCGATGTCCCTATTGCGGACGGGTTCTCTTATCCCGGCAGGCCTTCAGGTGCCAATGGTGTGGCCGGTTGTTGCCTCAGGATAACGTCGGCGTCGCCCGGCAGAAGCAACGGGAATCGAGGGCGGCTGAACAAATCGCCCACAAGAAATGGCTGGCCAAGAGGTCGGAGGACAAGAAAAAGAAATCCAAGAAAAAGTTCTGGGGCTTCACCAGTGATGGTGACTGATGCTGTTCGCGAACGGTTCAGCATTAAACAACAAAACATGGCCGCCTCTTCCCGCCTCATCAAGGAGGCTCTCGAATCGGGTGTCATTGTGCCGTATGATGTGGGAGCCGCTCCAAAATTCATGAAGTATATTCCCTGGTGGGCTGCTCGGGCCAGAGCTGGAACTTGATGGGTACTTGACAAATTGCCGTTTCTGCCGGCATTGGATCAAGGATCTGCAGAAAAAAGTTGATGAAGTACAGGCTGTTATATTTTTGTCCGGTTCTTGATGGGTACTTGATTTGCTGGTTGTGTGACTTATCTTGTCTGGAAATTAGCCCGACGCACCTTCCGCCCGACTCCGGATTCCCATTGCCGATGGTTGAAGTAGAATAATGGGGTCGAGTTGTTCTTAGCCTTGACATTTTCCACCATCTTCTGATAATTCCTCCCCTGGTCGACATAAAAATAAACCATCTTGCTCCATCACGAATTATTTCCCGGATCACATGGATATACGATCATATGTTCGATGGGCCGATTCAATACTCCATCGGAATCATCAACCTTGCCCGAGAAGCTGGGGCGCTTTGCCCAGGTGGATAAGGAAATTCTGCCTCGCCTGGCTGTAAATGCAGCCCGGGACAGGCGGATCGAGGACTTGCACCGCATCTCGGGTTTGGGGAGGAACACGTGATAGACTATGAAAAATTGCACAGGTCGCTAAAGAATCTCGAACTACAGGTTGAAAACTATAATCGCGTTGATGACCGCAGAGAACTCAAGGACTTAGACCGTGAAGCGTTGGCCGAATCCGTCATACATCGCTTTGAGACCTGCTATGACATGTTGTGGAAGCATCTGAAACGTTACATTGTGGAAGAACTGGGCCTCCCAGATGTGCCCAACAGTCCCAAGCCGGTGTTTCGTATAGCAACCGAAAACAGTTTGTTGTCCAGTGGGGTGGAACAGTGGCTTAATTACGCGGACGCACGCATCGCCACCGCTCATGACTACAGCGGAAAAAAGGCGGCGGATTGCCTGGAGGTAATCCCGGCCTTCATCGATGATGCCATCGGATTGTACCAAACCATGACGGGGACCGCATGGGAATGAGCCGAACGTTGAACATCACCGACAGACAACGCAAGGAAATTATCGCCTTGCTATCCAGTTATTTACCGGACGTGGAAATCTGGGCCTTCGGCTCGCGTGTGAAGTTGTCGGCGCGCCCACATTCTGACCTCGATCTTGTTGCTTTCGCCAAACCAGATCAGAAGACCCGCATAGCCGAATTGAAGGAGGCCTTTGAGGAAAGTTCCCTGCCGTTCCGCGTTGATTTGCATATCTGGATAGAATTGCCGGAGAGTTTCCGAAAAAATATCGAGTCGGAATACGCCGTTCTTCAGGAAGCCTATCCGGAAACCTGACGCGCGGGGAGATACGGGTGCCGGACGTTGAATAAATCGTCGGGAGATGCGTCTGATGGCCTATGGTCCAACCAGGTACCGGCGCATATGATCGAAACCGACATTGAATCCACCGCGCTCGCCTAGCTGGAGAGCATGATTTTAGTGAAAAATCAATTGGCGAAGTTTTGTCAATCTGCTATAGTCACCCCTTGGCCGTGTCAGCCTGAACTTAACTTACACTAGAGACCAACATGAACCCTAACCCCGCCGGCCAATATATAGAACCGCCCTCACGAATAGAATCGTGGCGGATGTTCGATCGGATAGCCCATCGCTATGATCTATTGAATCGTGTGCTTTCTTTAGGCCAGGATATCCTTTGGCGTCGTCGGCTGGCCCGGAATTTAGACGGCCTGCCTCGGCCGCGGGTGTTGGATCTGGCCACCGGGACGGCGGATGTGCTACTCTCAATTTGTCAGACCAATGAACAGGTTCGGTTCGCCGCGGGGCTGGACATGTCGGTCCAAATGTTGGAAGTGGCCGGCCGGAAGGTCCAGAACGCCGGATTGGCTGCGGAGATCTCTTTGATCCAGGCCGACGCCATGCACCTTCCAGTTCGGGAGAGGAGTGTGGACGCCGTGACCATCGCCTTCGGCATCCGGAACGTCATTGATTTCGACCAGACGTTGAGGGAAATGTACCGTGTCCTCAACCCAGGTGGCCGGGCGCTTATCCTGGAGTTCTCTCTTCCGTCCCATAATTTATTCCGGAAACTATATTTATTCTATTTTCGGCATATCCTACCCCGGATTGGGGCCGTCATCTCGGGGGATGACTATGCTTACCGGTATCTTAATCAGACCGTTGAAACATTCCCCTATGGTCAGGATTTTTGTGATCATATGACCGCGGCTGGTTTCCGGCGGGTCAAGCAGATACCACTTACTTTCGGTATCGCGGCCATTTATCGGGGCGAAAAAGCGTGAAAAGCACGGCACCGAGGACACAGAGAAGAGAAAGATAACCTAGAGGTAGGCCGTTGATATTTATTGAGCAGACAAAGCAGGCCTTGAGTCAACAACTTGAATCATTGTGCCGTCATGAAGAAGCCACCAGACCACCGGCTCAGGTGAAGGCTATCCGGCGTGTGGAAACGGCCGTGGATATTGATGACCCGTTGGATTGGTTAAGCCATCAGGCCCATGCGACAAGAACCTACTGGGCCAACCGTGAGGGTAGTCTGGAGATGGCCGGGGTGGGCCGGGCGGATAGCCTTAGTGGGCAGAATAAACTGGATTATGAAGCTATTTTTGCCGGCATGCACCAGACTCTTCAGGCCTCTTACCCCAATGTCCGTTATTATGGCGGATTTCGATTCAATCCCCTGGTGACTGCCGACAAATACTGGGCGGCCATACCGGGATACTCATTTATTGTGCCTCGCTTTGAGGTCATCCGAAGCGGCAGCGCCACGCTGCTGGCCTACAACTTCATTGTGCCGCAAGAGGGGTCTATAGAAGGCGTGCTCCGGCAATTTCAGGAAGAATTTGACGCCCTGCGGTTGGAGCCGCGTCATCGGGCCAGGTTTTCGATTGAGCTAGGCGGTCGATGGGATTTGCCGTCTCAAAAGGAGTGGGAAAAAATTGTGCGGACGGCTCTGCGGATGATTGAGCGGGATGAACTCCAGAAGATCGTCCTGGCCCGAAAGTCCATATTCGAACTCAGGAAACCTTTGAATCCTTTCCGGCTGCTAAAACGGTTGACGAAATTCAAGTCCAATGTTTATTACTTCTGTTTTCAACCAGTTAAGAGCGTGGCCTTTATCGGAGCCACGCCGGAGCGTCTGTATTACCGGGAACATCAAGAGCTAATCAGCGAAGCCATTGCCGGGACCAGGGCCCGGGGCAAAGACGCGGCGGATGATCAGGCTTTAGAATTGCAGCTTTTGAAGAGTTCCAAAGAAATTCAAGAGCATCGCTGGGTGAGTAAAGTGGTCCAAGAGGCTCTCGATCCGATTTGCCTCGAATTACACACCCCCGTCCGGGAGAATATCTTGAAGTTACCGAACGTGCAACATCTCTTCACCAACTTCCGGGGTAAGCTCAAGCCCGGCATTACCGATGGGAAGATTTTGTCGAGATTACATCCCACTCCCGCCGTCGGGGGCTATCCCCGCATTGAATCACTTATTAGAATCACGGAACTGGAACCCTTCGACCGTGGTTGGTACGCGGGTCCGGTGGGCTGGGTGAGCCGGGATGGCGCTGAATTTGCCGTAGCCATTCGGTCGGCCCTGGTGTCGTCCAGTTCGATTTCCCTGTTCGCCGGGGGCGGCATTGTACTTGGGTCAGTACCGGAGGAAGAGTGGGAAGAGATAGAGAACAAAATTTTGAAATTCACCAGCATATTCAAGAGTGACGGATATTTTTAAGAACGGAAGCGGAATAACCCCATCCGAATGAATCTGGAGGTTTTGGGCTATGGAGAATGACTCTTTCATCACCAGGCTCATCATTCGCTCCTTTAAGTCTATTGTTAATCAGGAAATTGAACTGGGCTTCGTCAATGTTTTTATCGGCGCTAACGGCAGCGGTAAGAGCAATGTTCTTGAGGCTCTAGGGGTCCTTTCCGCCGCGGCGTCCGGGCGGGTGGACGATGAATCGCTCCAACGGCGAGGGGTGCGGCCAGGTGTCCCCAGGCTCTATAAGAGTTCGTTTCCAGAACGTCTTAATCCACACATTTATTTCGAGGCGATATCGAAATCGGCAAGATTTTCCGTTAGTTTGAATAATCCCTTGAAAAATAGGCGGCCTGCCTGGCAGTACAAAACAGAAGAGCTTCGGTCGGGAAATGAAAAGGTGGCCAGCCGGGGCCTCAGAACGGCGAAAAATTCCGAGCAGGGCATCGCGGCCCTTAGCGTGGTCGAGATGGATGAATCAGATCCGGCTGTTCAACTGATGAATATTTTGCGCGATTACGCCATCTATGCCCCTAATACCATGATGTTGCGGGGATTAACTTCGGATCCTCAGACCAGAGAACCCGTGGGGCTGGCTGGAGGACGGCTGGCTGAAGCCGTTGGGGAGTTGAAAACACTGGCGCGGGGTACTGACTTCATGAATGATGGCTTGGAAGATGTCCTCGAAATGATCGACTGGATAGATGGCTTCGACACCACCGGTTCTGTGCAGACCATTCTCTCCTCTTCCGTCGCCCGTCCCAAGCAAGCCCTCAGATTCTATGACCGGTTTATGCGTACAGGGAAGAACATTTTGACGGCGTACGATGCCAGCGAAGGGGCGCTCTATGTCGTCTTTTGCGCCGTGCTGGCCCTGCTGCCCAACGCACCGAAGTGTCTGGCCGTGGATAACCTGGATCAGGCCCTCAATCCGCGCCTGGCCCAAAGACTGGTCAGCTCATTATGTAAATGGATAACCACCAATCCCTGGCCGCGGCAGTTGTTGTTCACCGCGCACAATCCGGCAGTTCTGGATGGTCTCCCGCTTCAGGACCCCAAGGTTAAGCTCTTTGCCGTGGACCGCAACAGTGAAGGCCACACTATTGTCAAGTCAATTGTAGTTACAGACAACCTTCGTCGTCTCAACGAGAAAAAGGGCTGGCCGCTATCCCGGCTTTGGGTCATGGGCCATCTGGGCGGGGTGCCCAATGTCTGAACTGAGCATCGCCCTGGTGGCGGAAGGGCCGACCGATAAAATCATTATCGAAGCGGCGTTGAAAACGATTGTTGGTCGTCCCTTCGTCTTGACGCTCCTGCATCCCGAAACCAGTGCTTCCTTTGACGGCGCAGGACCACTCGGGGGTGGTTGGGGCGGGGTGTACCGCTGGTGCCGAAAATTCTTGTCAATGCCATACCCGGCGGGAGAGAACCCATCTCTGGACGGATTCGATCTGGTATTGCTGCATGTGGATGCCGATGTCGCCGGGATGCGTTATTCAGACGCAAACATTCATGATGGCCGAGCCGACTTACCATGTGAGCGTCCCTGTCCTCCGGCGGAAAGCTCAGTCAATGCTCTTCGTGGGGTGGTGGCGGCATGGCTCGATCTGTCGTCGGTGGCCGCGTTGCCGGAAAAATGGGTATTCTGTAATCCGTCGAAGTGTACCGAGGCCTGGGTGGTTGCGGCGCTCTACCGGATGACTCGACCTGAAATCATGACAGAAATTGAATGCAACCAGGGGCTAGTAAGCTGGTTGTCCCTGATGCAGATCGAAGAAAGAACACTCATCCGTGGGGGCAAGAAAAAACCTAAAGCTTACGTAAAGATATCCGATAAGGTCACCGCTGATTGGAGCGCCGTGTGCCAACATTGCACGCAGGCTGCGCGTTTTGATCATGAGGTGAAGACGGTGGTAACGGGACGATAATGAGCCGTTTAATTTAAGAATGCCATGAGTTACCGCAACTCTCCGAAAACCGGGGTTGAAGCCGCCAAACCTGCTAAGACTAATCTGGGTCAATCTCAAAGAATTAGATTGTTGTGGGAAGAGACTAAAATGGGAGCCACGCGATGGCGCTTGACTTGAGCAACCTGAGAAAGGCGATTCTGGTCTTGGACCGCTCTTTGAATATCGCCCATTCCGATGGGGATATCATGGTGAATGAAGATTTGCGGGATACCGTCCGCGCCGGTGTGATACAGAATTTTGAGGTGGCCTACGAGCAATGCTGGAAGTACATTCAACGCTGGATCCACGACAACCATTCCCCTGAAGAAGCCAATTACCCCAGAACCCGCAAGGAATTGTTTCGGATGGCGGCCCGGTACGAACTCGTCGCGGATCCCTTGCCGTGGTTTGTGTATGGGGATGCCCGCAACTTGACCTCTCACACTCACGATGAGCATCACGCATTGACCGTTTTCGAAGCGGCGGAGCGATTTATAGACGATGCCAGGGACCTACTGTATCGGCTGGAAGACCGGAATGATTGACCTGGACGAAGTTTATCTTACAGAAATTAAGCATATTTTGTTCATACACGCACCTGAATGTGAAGTCTGGGCGTTCGGCTCCCGGGTAAACGGCCAGGCCCGGAAGTATTCTGATCTTGATTTGGTCCTGGTCGGGAATGGTCCCTTGGATTGGCGCCGGATCAAGGCCGTTAAGGAGGCCTTCTCGGAATCCGACTTGCCTTTCATGGTGGATGTCCTTGATTGGCACGCTACTTCACCGGAATTTAGGCTGGTTATAGAACAAAAATATGAGCTGGTAAAATAGAGATGGCTGTTTCTAAAGAAAACATGAATCTTCTGTGGGCCTCCTTGCTCATTGAAGAACTTATCCGGACCGGAGTGACCTATTTCTGTATTTCTCCTGGGTCACGCTCCACCCTGTTGACTACGGCCGTGGCCAGAAACCGCATGGCCCAGAGCCTAATCTGCTATGATGAACGAGGCGCGGCCTTCCATGCCCTGGGTTATGGACGCGCCACCGGCCGACCCGCCGCCCTGATTTGCACTTCCGGCACGGCTTTGGCCAATTATCTGCCGGCCGTGGTCGAGGCGAGCATGGACCAAATTCCGATGCTGATCATCTCGGCTGATCGCCCGCCGGAATTGCGGGACACCGGGGCCAACCAGACCATTCGGCAACCTAAAATGTTTGGCGAATATGTCCGTTGGGACTTTGATCTCCCCTGTCCGGACCCCGAGATTCCTCCCCAGATGGTCTTAACCACCGTAGATCAAGCGGTTTCTCAAGCTTTCAGGAAGCCGGCTGGACCGGTTCACCTCAATTGTATGTGGCGCGAACCATTGGCCCCGATACCCGCCCATATCCCGGATAATTATCTGACCTCATTAGGCCGCTGGCCGGCCGGCGACGGTCCCTGCACCCGTTATGCACCGGCCGTGATGCAGCCGGATCAAGAAGACCTGGACCGGTTGGCCGCCCTGATCAACACCGCTTCGTCAGGATTATTGGTGGTCGGCAGGTTAGCCTGTCCTCGGGAAATTCCCGGTGTTGCCCGGCTGGCCGCGAAACTTCGGTGGCCTGTTTTGGCCGATATTGGGTCCGGACTGAGACTTGGCTTTGAGGGCGGTCCGTTGGTCCCATATTTTGATCAACTTTTCTTATCCCAATCCTTCCGGGAAGGATGGCGGCCCCAGGTCATTTTGCATCTGGGCGGGCAGGTGACCTCGAAACGTTTCCAGCAATACCTGGAAGCGTCCCGGCCGGACAACTATGTCGTGGTAAAAGATCATCCTGGCCGCCATGATCCTGGCCATCTGGTCAATTGGCGGCTGGAGGCCGAATACGGTTGCCTGTGCCGGGCTTTGACACCCCTGGTCCAGCCCTCAGCCAATCGGGCCTGGTTAAATGATGTGACGGCGCGGTCTAACCGGGTGCATCAGGTCCTGGAGAATTATTCGGCGCAGGAACCGGACTTGAGTGAACCGGCTGTGGCCAGGCTGATCTCCCAGAATTTGCCTGCCCATTCAGCCCTGTTCTTGGGCAGCAGTATGCCCGTCCGAGACATGGACATGTTCGCTCAGGCGGGCAACGTTTCGGTGCCGGTGGGGGCCAATCGAGGGGCCAGTGGGATTGACGGCACGATGGCTACAGCCGCAGGTTTTGCGGCCGGACTTAACCTGCCCGTCACCCTGGTTATCGGAGATCTGGCCTTTTTGCACGACCTCAACTCCCTGGCCCTGGTGAAAATGACTTCGCAGCCGATGATCATCGTCTTGATCAACAACCAGGGTGGAGGCATCTTCTCTTTTCTGCCGATCGCCCAATTCACCGACGTGTTTGAGCCGTTTTTCGCCACGCCCCATGCCCTGGCCTTTAAACCCGCCGCGGATCTTTTTGGGCTGGATTACTACGCCCCGACCACCAGGGATGACTTTTTGACCTGTTTCTTAGCCGCGCATGAAAAGGGAACCAGTGCCGTTATCGAGATCAGAACTGACCGGAAAGAGAATATTGCCTTGCACCAAAGGCTGAACCGGGAGATAACCGCGGCCCTGGATGCCGTTTAGGTGGCGTCAATGTCGGAAGATTACCGGCACTACCAGCGGCATGGCCGGGACGATAAGCCGCATGTGCTGATGTTGCACGGATTCTTGGGCTCCGGAGAGGACTGGGCGGAAGTGATCCAGAGGCTTTTGCCCGATGCTTCTTGCCTGACTGTTGACTTGCCGGGACACGGCCGGACCAGGATCAGGACCGGCGATGAGGCCTATACCCTGGCCGGCGCCGCGGCGGGACTGGTGCAACTGCTGGACGACCTGGCCTTGCCTCCGGTGACCCTGGTCGGCTATTCCATGGGTGGCCGTCTGGCCCTGTATCTGGCTTTAACCTATCCTGAACGCTTTACGGGGTTGGTGCTGGAATCGGCCTCACCCGGTTTGGCGGACCCGATTGAACGCCAGGCTCGACAAGAACGGGACGAGCGGTTGGCAGAGGAATTGGAAAGTCAAGGTCTGGAAGAATTCTTGAAGCACTGGTATGACCAGCCGTTATTTAATTCCCTCAAGCAACATCCCCGGTTTGTCGATTTGTGTCGCCGCCGGATGAATAATATCCCGGCCGAACTGGTTAAGTCCCTGCGGTGGATGGGCGTTGGCCGGCAACCATCGTTGTGGGAAGATTTGGGCCGCATTAGCCTCCCGCTGCTCGTGGTAGTAGGTGAACGGGACGTCAAATTTCGCGATCTAGCCGCCCAAATGGTGGCCCGGCAACCCGCAGCCCGATTGGCCGTGATAAGCGGCAGCGGCCACAATGTACACTTTGAAAAACCGGACGAAATGGCCGAACAAATAAAGAACTTTATCCTTTCAGAGGTGGGAACGAATGAGTACCGTTAACTGGATTCAAGCCGCCGAATATACCGACATTAGATATGAGAAAGCGGAAGGCATAGCCAAAATCACCATTAATCGGCCCCAGAAAAGGAACGCCTTCCGGCCTCTGACCGTTATCGAAATGTCTCAGGCGTTGAACCTGGCCTGGGAAGATCAGGAAGTCGGCGTGATCATCCTGACCGGAGAGGGCGATAAAGCCTTCTGTTCGGGCGGAGATCAGAATGTTCGGGGGGACTCCGGGTATACCGACGAACATGGAGTGACCCGATTGAATGTGCTGGGCTTTCAACGACAGATTCGGACCTGCCCGAAACCGGTGATCGCCATGGTGGCCGGTTACGCCGTAGGCGGAGGCCATGCCCTGCATCTGATGTGCGACCTGACCATTGCCGCAGACAACGCTGTCTTCGGCCAGACTGGACCCAAGGTCGGCTCCTTTGACGGCGGCTACGGCTCCAGTTACCTGGCCAGGATCGTCGGCCAGAAAAAGGCGCGCGAAATCTGGTTTCTGTGCCGGCAATATAACGCCCAGCAGGCCCTGGATATGGGTCTGGTGAACACGGTCGTGCCGCTGGACCAGTTGGAAGAAGAGACGATTAAGTGGTGCCGGGAGATGCTGGCTAATTCGCCCACGGCCATCCGGTTCCTCAAAGCGGCCATGAACGCCGACTGCGATGGTCAAACCGGGCTTCAGGAACTGGCCGGGTGCGCCACCATGGTTTATTATATGACTCCAGAGGCCCAAGAAGGCCGGAATGCCTTCTTAGAAAACCGCAAACCGGATTTCTCCAAATTTCCGCGGCAGCCCTAACAGGCGTTGCGGGTTACGTGTTACGGGTTACGGGTTATATGAATAAAGCGTCACTAAAAATTTGGGCTTTGGCGGCCCGGCCCAAGACTTTATGGGCGGCCATATCTCCGGTGATCATTGGAACGGCCATGGCCTTTGAGGCGGGGCGGGGCCATTGGTTATCGGCCGTGCTGGCCGGGATCGGGGCCATCCTGATTCAGATTGGGACCAATTTCGCCAATGATTACTTTGATTACCTGCACGGAGCTGACAAGGGAGAACGTCTGGGACCGGTGCGCCTGACCCAGGCGGGATTGGTTAAACCCGCGGCCATGAAGACGGCCTTTATCGTGGCGTTTGCTCTGGCGTTTTTGGTCGGGGTCTACCTGGTTTGGCGAGGTGGCTGGCCCATCGTGGTCATCGGCGTGCTGTCCATCATGTTTGGGATCGCCTATACCGGCGGGCCGTTTCCGCTGGGGTATCACGGCCTGGGCGACGTCTTTGTCTTCATCTTTTTCGGCCTGGTGGCGGTGGGCGGGACGTATTATGTTCAGACTCTGCAGCTCGACGGAATTGTCCTGCTGGCCGGGGTCGCTCCTGGGCTGTTTTCCACGGCTATCCTCACGGTCAATAACTACCGGGACATTGACACAGACAGACAGGCCGGAAAGAGAACTCTGGCGGTCAGATTCGGCCCGGCCTTCGCCCGGATGGAGTACTTAGTCAGCGTCCTGGGCGCCTGCCTGGTGCCGGTGGTGCTCTGCATCAGGTCGGGAGGTCATGTCTATGCCCTGGCGGCCACGCTGGTGTTTTTGGCGGCCATCCCGCCCATTAAGATCGTTTTCCGAGAGACGCCCGGTCGGGTGTTCAATGAAGTCCTGGCCGGCACTGGAAAGCTGCTCCTACTCTATAGTGTCATCTTTTCCATCGGCTGGATGATATGAAATTGGCCCGGTTGGCGGTGTGGCGCTATGACCTGCCGCTGGTGCGCCCCCTCCATCTGATGGGCCGGACCATGGCCACCCGGGCGGGCTACCTGATTCGCTTGACGGATGATTTCGGTCACCAGGGTTATGGAGAAGTGGCCCCATTTCCCGGTTTGCATCGAGAAGATTTGGACCTGGCCGGCCGTCAGCTTCACCAGTTGGGACGGGTCCTCCCAGGCGCGGAGGTTCCCGCGGATATCCGGCGAGTGGACGGCGCATTTGAGGATTGGTTAAGGCGCTTAAACCTGGCTCCGTCAGTCCGTTTCGGGGTGGAACTGGCCGGGCTGAATCTCCTGGCCGGGATTGAAGGTCATCCCTTGTACGATTTCTTCTCCAGCCCTGCTCATCGAACGATTTTGATCAACGGGCTGGTGACCGGACCAGTGGCTGAGGCGGCGGAGCAAGCCGAACAATTGCGGGCCGAAGGCTATCGGGTGGTCAAACTCAAGGTCGGCCGGCAACCATTGCCGGTGGACGTGGCCGCGGTCAAGGCCGTCAGTCGGGTCCTGGGTGACGGAGTCAAGCTCCGCCTGGATGCCAACCGGACCTGGTCTCTATCCGAGGCGGTGGATTTCGGCCGGTCGCTGGATCCAGACCAGATAGAATATATTGAGGAACCGGTGAGACGGCCGGATCAAGTGACGCCTTTTTTTCAACAAACCGGAATAGCGGTGGCCCTGGATGAAAGCCTGACCGAACTAACCGAGTCTGGATTAGCTTTTCCAATGGGCGTCCGCGCCCTCATCTTGAAACCCAGCCTGTTGGGCGGGATCGAAAAAACAGCCTGGTATGCCCGGATGGCGGCTCTGCTTGGGCTGGTTCCGGTGTTGAGCAGTGCTTTTGATTCCGGGGTGAGTCTGTCTGCGCTGGCCCAATTGGCCGCAGTCCTGACCCCGCCGGACGTGGCCATGGGTTTAGACACCTACAAGTGGCTAAAGGAAGATTTACTGACCGAACCTTTCCGGGCCGAGCAGGGCAGGGTGGACGCGGAAGAAGCATTCAACCGGAGTAAAACCATCCGAAGTGATTTGCTCCGGCCGGAGGACTTGGGCTAATGAATTGTAGCCCGGATACGACCCATGGACGCTCTATTATTTATCCGCTACCTTTTTTCAGGATCTACCGTGAGTTGCGTTCTATACCGCAGAGCAAGCCATGATCAAAGATATTGAACCAGGCCGGTGGCTGTCCGACGCGGCTGGACGTTTCGGCTCGTCTCCGGCTCTGATAGCCGCCGATACCGTGATCACCTATCGAGAATATCGGCAACTGGTCCATGAGACGGCCGCCCGGTTAAGGCGCTCCGGTCTGGAAGGTGGCACCCGATTGGCCATTGTCGCCCCGAACTGCTTGGAGTACGTCGTCCTGTTAATGGCTTGCTGGCATATGGGCGCGGTGGCTGTGCCGGTGAGCACCCGGTGGCCGGCGAAGCTTATGGCGGATTGTCTTTGGGATATCGGGTGCTCCCGAGTGGTGCGACCAGATGATTTCTATGCGCCTGGTCTGCTTGATGAGATTTCGGAATGGTCTCTGGAGGACCTGGTAAACAGCCGGGGTGGCGGGGATCAGGAGACAAGAACGTCAAATCAAGAGATTGACCCGGACAGCGAGGCAACCATTCTTTTCACCTCGGGCAGTTCGGGCCGGTCCAAGGCGGTCGTGCATTCCCTGGCCAACCATTATTTCAGCGCCCTGGGTTCTAACCAGAATATCTCCTTCGAGCCTGGGGACATATGGCTGCTGTCCTTGCCTCTCTACCACGCCGGCGGATTATCAATCGTGTTCCGGGCGATATTGGGCGGCGGAGCCATTGGTCTGCCGGCTCCCCAGAGGTCCCTAGAAGAGGCCGTGTCCCGGCTGGACATCACCCATCTGTCTTTGGTCCCGACGCAGCTTTACCGGATGTTGCAGCACCAGGTGCCCGCCCGGTTTCGGTCGCGGGTCAAGGCTCTCCTGGTGGGCGGGAGCCCTTTGCCGCCGGCCTTGATCCAGCGGGCCGTGGAATCCGGCCTACCTCTCTTCACCAGCTATGGCTCGACTGAAATGGCCTCCCAGGTTACAACCACCCGCCCTGGCGACTCGGTCGAACATCTGCTCACGTCGGGGACTTTGTTGCCGTACCGGCAAATCAAGATAGCTGAAGATGGAGAAATCCTGGTCAGGGGCGAGACCATGTTCAAAGGTTACCTGGATAAAGGCGGCCTCGACCGGAGGCTGACGGTTGACGGCTGGTTTCGGACGGGTGACTTGGGTCGGCTGGACGAACAGGGTTATTTGGCGGTTACCGGTCGCCGGGACAACATGTTCATCTCTGGGGGAGAGAATATCCAGCCGGAGGAAATTGAAAGGCTAATCGGTCAACTGGAAGAGGTCATTGAGGCGGTGGTGGTGCCGGTGCGGCATGAAGAATATGGGGCCCGGCCGGTGGCCTTTATTAGACCACGGCCCGGCTGTGTGTCGGTCCCAGATGGGATAAGAAGTCATCTTTTGGCCAGACTGCCCAAGTTTAAAATTCCGGACCATTTTTTTCCATGGCCGGAAGGACTGGACTCATCCGGGATGAAGATTAGCCGCCGGGATTTCATTGGCCTAGCCGAGGCGAAGGCCGGACCGGAGCTTTGATCCTGGCGGTTTTGGTGCGCTAATTTTCGAATTTGATTTCCATTCCGTTGGGGCCTACGGTCAGACTGACCCCCTGGAGGGTTGTTTCCAGGATTAGCTTCACGTCCCGCGAATTTTTGAGCGACAGATATCCCGCCCCACCACCTGCGGCGGCGTCGGTTTTGAAGGACATGTAGGTCCCCTCAAAATTTTTTCGTTTTTTCATATCATAAACTCGTCCGCTGGCTTCCAATTTAGAAGCACCTATGCCCACGGCCTGGAGTCCGCTGATTTTAAATTTGTGTTTCTTGCCGTTATTCGTGGTCAAAACACCACTTCCCCACTGCACCCCAAGGATAAACGCCACCTGAGTCATGTTAATGTAGACCGTGCCGGATTTCTTTTCCGCCAGGGCATTGGACGGGGCCAAAACAAGAGCGCCGACCAGGGTCAAGGCTAGCCCGAAAACCAAAGATTTCTTGAAAAGTCGCATAGGATTCCTCCATGTTGGTTTGTGATTAATACACCACTGGTTATGGAACAGCAACCGTTTCGTTAGAAGTCAGAGGAAGTTGGTTTAAAGAAGAGGACTTGAAACGCCGGGAGTGAAGACTATCCACTGGGATTTCATTAGTCTGGCCGAGTCAAATGCCGGACTCGGACTTTGGGCTGGGGTTTTTGGTGATTTATTCGAATCTGATTTCCATTCCATTGCCACCCACGGTCAGGCTGACACCCTGAAGAGTTGTCTCTAAGATCATCATTACGTCTCGCGAATTCTTAAGTGACAGATATCCCGCCCCTCCGCCCACAGAGGCATCGGTTTTAAAGGACATGTATGTTCCCTCAAAATCACTAACTTTATCCAAATCATAAACCCGTCCGCTGGCCTCCATTTGAGAAGCGCCTATTCCCACGGCCTGAAGTCCGCTGATTTTGAAGTGATATTTCTTCCCATTATTCATGGTCAAGACACCACTTCCCCATTGCACCCCAAGGATAAACGCCACCTGGGTCAGGTTGATTAATACGGTGCCGGATTTTTTCTCCGCCAGGGCATTGGACGGGGCCAAAATCAGGGAACCGACCAGGGTCAAGGCCAGCCATAAAACGAAAAATTTCTTGAGAAGTCGCATCAAAGTCCTCCATAACAGCATTTGACTCGTTATATTATTCGGCTGTTGTCTTAAGGTTTACTGGTGACTCTTCGCCCCGGGCCAGTCGGATGATATTTTCTCTGTGTTTGACGACGATAATGGCAGCTATAATCCAGGTGGTTAGAATATAAGGACGAGTCACTGTGACCAACCCGATCACGGCCGGTAAAGACAGGGCTCCGGCCAATGATCCGGCGGAAACATATTTTGTCTTGTAAGTAACGGCCAGGAAAATGCATAGGGCCATAAGGATTGATATCGGGGAAATGGCCAGCAGGGCCCCGGCCGCGGTGGCTACTCCCTTGCCGCCCTTAAAACTTAGGGAAAATGGAAAAACATGCCCCAGAAAAGCAGCCAGACCAACTAACGCTAAAATCCAAGGGGTGAACAGTGACTGGGGTGGGAAAATCAACTTCCCCACCAGGACAGGCAGGAACCCCTTTAGAATATCAATGGCTAACACGATCGAGCCGAATTTTTTGCCCATTAGTCTGGAAATATTAGTGGCGCCGATATTTCCGCTGCCGTAATTCCGAATGTCCACTCCGGCAAGTCTTTTGGATAAGACCACCCCGGTCGGGATGGAGCCTAATAAGTAAGACAAGACAATTAAGATAATCGACACAGCGGTTCTGCCTCCTATATACCAACCATGTAGTGTCTGTCCTACAGCGAAAGAAGGTGACTTCAAAAGCG
>JADFYC010000370.1 GCA_015233295.1 Deltaproteobacteria bacterium
TTTTCCCCGGCTCAAGCCCAACAGCTCGGCCGCCCGGGATTGATTGTACATACTCATCTTCAAGGCCTGCTCGATCAATCGTCTCTCAATTGCCTCTATATCAAGCCCCTCAGGGGGAATAGTAATGGCCTCTTCAGCCGTCGCCGGGTGGCCTGGCTTAGATCGGGTTTGGATAAATGACAGCACCTTTTCGTCTATCCGCCCGTCTGAAGATAAAATCGCCGCCCGCTCAATGGCGTTTTCCAATTCTCTCACATTACCGGGCCAGGTGTGGTTGGTCAAGATACGGCGCGATTCATCAGTCAAATATCCCTTAGGCCTGGCCTTATCTTGGGTAAACTTCTTAACAAAATATTCAGCCAGCGGCACGATGTCCGCCGGTCGTTCCCGCAATGGGGGAATATTAATAGGGAACACATTTATCCTGTAGAATAGATCCTCTCGGAATTGCCCGGCCGCCACCATGTCTATTAGATTCTTGTTTGTGGCGCAGACAACCCGAACATCAGTCCGTCGCGCTTTAGACCCACCAACCCGTTCAAATTCCTTTTCCTGGAGCACTCGCAAAACCTTAGCCTGAGCATTGGCGTCCAGGTCACCAATCTCATCTAGAAAAATGGTCCCTCCCTGAGCCAACTCAAACTTACCCGGTTTGGTCTTGTCGGCGCCGGTAAAGGCCCCTTTCTCATGGCCGAACAATTCACTCTCCACCAGGTTGGGGCTAATCGCGGCACAGTTTATGGCCAACAAGGGTCGATTGGCCCGGGGGCTGTTAAAATGGATGGCCTTGGCAATAAGTTCTTTGCCCACCCCGCTCTCACCCAGAATCAAGGCCGTGGTGTCAGGACTTCTAGAAACCAGGGCAGCTTGGGTCAGGATTTCCATCATGTTTTCGGATCTAGCAATAATATTAGAAAAATCTGCCCCTTTGGCCAATTCGTCCTTCCATATCCGTCTTTCTTCCACCAGCCGGGAAAATGCCATGCCTCGCCGCACAGCCATCAACACCCTTTCCTCATCAAAGGGTTTAGTAATATAATCTAAGGCCCCAGCTTGCATCGCCGATACGGCCGAACTAACCGAACCAAAGGCAGTGATCATCACCACCGGCAGATCCGCGTCTTTGGCTTTAACAGCCTTGAGCAGTTCCATACCATCCATCATCGGCATTTTTATATCGGTGACAACCAGGCCGATTTCACCTCGTTCCAGCTTTTGCAACGCCTCGTGGCCATGCTCTGCCGTGTCCACTTCAAATCCATCCCCTTCCAGGATAATCTTGAGAATATGCCGCATCTTCTTTTCATCTTCGACCACTAATACCTTACTCATAGGGACACCGTTGCTTCCGGTTTAGGGGTTACGTGCTGGACGTCCTCCATCGCCTGATCATCTTCCTGATTGTTCGCCAAAGGTAACCTCAGAATAAATATGGCCCCATGGGGATAGTTTTGGGCTACTTGAATAGTCCCATGATGGTAATCAATCACCTTTTTTACCAGAGCCAACCCCAGACCCGCCCCCTTCTCTTTAGTGGTAAAGAATGGATCAAAAATCTTTTCCGTCAACTCCTCCGACAACCCAGCGCCGGTGTCAGCGAACGACATCGTGGCCTGACCGTCTTCATGAAATACCTTGATGGTGACCCGGCCTTTGTCTCCAGTAATAGCCTGGTAGGCATTATACATTAAATTCACCACGGCTTGAGTCAACGCCCCCCGGTCACCCATGACCAGACAGGGCTCGCCTTCCCCCTCTACATTTAGGTCGATCGTCCGGCCTTCTTCCGTCACCGGAAAACCCATCGAGGCGACCTGATCCAGCATAAAGTTCAGGTCCACCGGCTTCCATTCCTTCGGGCCGGGGCGAGAAAAAGCCAGAAATTCCTCGACCATGTGGTTCAGCCGCTTAACCTCGTCCGTGATGTATTCAGCCATGGTCAGGCGCAAAGGAGCATCCGCCTTATGTTTCAATAGGATACCCAAAGAACCGTGAATAATCCCCAGGGAATTCTTTAGCTCGTGGGCGATGACCGAGGAGAAGCGGCCCAATTCAGCCATTTTCTCTTTTTCCATCAGCCGCTGGTACGTCTCCCTGAGTTCCCTTTCTTTCATGATCAGGGCATCCACCATCCGATTAAAAGACATGGTCAGTCGCCCCACTTCGTCCTGGCTGGAGACATTCAGGCTACTGATCCAGTGACCATCAGCGATTTCAGAAGTGGCCCGGGCCAATCTGACGACCGGTCTGAGCATCAATCTAGCTACCCAAAAGGCCGCCAAACCAAAAATAACACCCACCGAAGCGGCTAGATATAGAATCTTGAGCCGGAGACGACTTAACGCGTCCAAGACCTCAGCCTTGGAAAAGGTCACAGAGACGGTTCCCAGGATTCTTGAAGAACCATGGGACGGACTATTCGCGATCAAGCTTCGGTCAGCGTTATCGCCTTCAAAAAACAGATTTATTCTGTCAGTTACCTCACCTTCAGTAGGTCGCATGGTCACCGACCGAACGATGTTTTTTCTTGGTTCTTGGGCCTTGGCGAAAGAGCCTTTCTGCTCCAGCAACACATCTCCCTGGTTGTCAAGGATCCGGACCTCAATGACATCTCCTTCCCGGGCCAAATTTTCAGCCAAAGGAGCAATCAAAGATTTGTTGCCGATCAACAACCCCAATTCCGCATTCAAGGCCAGATTCGTCACTAATGCTTCACCCCTTTTTTCGAATTCAGCAGTTAAGATGGTTTCCGAATGGTGCAGCACCAGGGCCGTATAAATAGCCGACAAGATCAAAGTCATCACGACTACCCCGAGCGATATCTTTATGGTCAGGCTCAAGCCTTTAATCATGGGGTTATCTCGTCAATTTTGGCCCGGACGTTTGGTGGTAGAGTGACTTTCAACCGTTGGGCAACCTTTTCATTAAAGATCAGCCGGACTTTTTCCGGCGGATGAACAAGTGGACCGGGTACTTGACCGGTTTGCAGCAAATCCCTGGCCAGACGCCCGCATTGACTGCCCAGTTCATTATAATCTAAGGCAAAGGATAGAACAGCCCCGTTTTGAGAGAACCACCGGTTGAAGCCAACCACCGGTATCCCCTTAAACAGAAGCTTTTTGACCAAAAGGCTGACCACGTCCTCCAAGATGACCAATTGGTCAGGGATGAACAGGAGAACGTCGGCGTCGAAGTCAGGGAGGTCCGGTATTTCGGGGACCTCGGATGTTCCGTTGACCAAAAATGGTCGAATAACCAGTCCTAAGTCAGAGGCCACGCGTTGAAATTCCGCCACCAGATGCTCATTTTTCTCGGCGGAATGGATAATGGCGACCTTCTTTCGACCCGGTAACATGGTTTTGATTATGCGAAGCTGAAATTCGGGCGAGATATTGAGGCTTACTCCGGGATAGGGGGTGCCTTTGGACAGAATCCGGTCAGGATTCAAGACAGCACAGAAAAATCGTTTGAACTGATTCGGGGTGACGGCCAGAAGATAGGTGGCTTCAGGTCCTACAGCCACCACCATCTCGGATGATGAAGCAAGGGACTGAATTATGGTTCGACCTTTGTCCATGTCACCGGAAAATGAAATAATCCGCGTGTGCTGTTCCCCCATTATCTTAAGAATACTCTGAGCCGCCTGATCATAAGGGATGATGTCTGCGCTCTGGAGAATCACCACCCCTTCGCCGGCCGTGACGGTGGCTGGAAGAAGCCACAGCAACAGAGCAAAGATAGATATTGTTATGAGGCGAACATTTATCATAGCCGATAGACCGGCACCATTCCTAACAATTAACGGGAGAGGCAGGGAAAAAGGTCTTCCAAAA
>JADFYC010000371.1 GCA_015233295.1 Deltaproteobacteria bacterium
GCCTTCCGGTAATGATCGGCTGAGGCCAAGTAGCGATCCCGGCTTTGATTTTTATCCGGAGAGGCCTGGGCCCAATACTGGTAAATCCGGGCGGAGGCGAGATAGAGGTCAACATTGTAGGGAGAAAAATCGGTGACTGCCCCCACTTCCTTCAACGCCTGGCCGTAGAGTTCATCCCTGGTCTGTGGGTTAACGGCGTCATTGGCTTTTTTGACATACAAGCGGGCCAGGGCAATGGGGTAGTTGCCGGTGCCATCATAATAAATCATGGCCTTTTGCAGATCGGCCAGGGCATTGTTTATGTTTCCGGCCAGTTCGGCATTTAAGGCCCATTTGTAATAGATGTCGGCCTTGACTGGATAGTAGCTGATAATGAGGAAAATAATAAAAGTCACCAGGCCGATTACCGGGGCCCGCCACACATGCCGAGCTTCGATCAAGTGCCGCCGCCCGACCAGGATACCGGCCGCGACCAGGAGACCCACGGCCAACATTCCGCAGTAAAAGGCCCACATGGTGACTTGATCCGGCGCCTCTGCCCGGACCAGGCCATAGATCAGCACCGGCGTTAAGGCCACGACCGAAAAGCGGCCGAGATGGGCCGGAGTCAACGGAATCCCCCGGGAAGTTCCACCGGCAGGTAAAGTCATAAATTGATACCACCCGCCCATAAGGACGACCCCCGACACCCAGAGCATAATCACCCAACTCAGGGGACCCTGGATCCATAAGTAGTCACCGAAACCCAAGGCGAGAGTAAATAGAATTAGTCCGACCGGCAGCCCGGCCAGCAGAGACATATCGGCATCCGATAAGCGCGGAGGAATAAGCTCCCCGACAGGCCGAGTTGATTTGCCGGCCAGGGCCGAGACCAGGCCCAAGGAGAGCCAAAACATCAGTTTGGTCGTAATCACGCTGATCCCGACCCCGGTCTCCACCAGGTGGCTGGTCACCATGGCCAGCGCGGCCAGGACCCAGAATTTGGCTTCCATATCTACCGGATCGGAGGCGGGCGGTTGCCTGGTCAAACTCAAGTAGATCAGATAACCGGACACTGCGGCCAAGAGACCCAACACTATCCCAACTCCGGCGAAGACCAAATTACCCCAAATGATCAACGGGATAAATATGCCGGCGGCAATACCCGCCCCGAACACGGCGCCAAAGACCCGCGGGTTCCGCTCCTCCCTTTCCAGGCCCAGAAATTTAAACACGAAATAGTAAAAATGCCCGATCAACGCCAGGAAAGCTCCTAGTCCCAACAGCCCGGTTTCAAAAAAGATGTCGAACATGGCATTGTGCGACCGGTCCGGCAGAGCCTGGGTGGCCTCCAACTGGATTAATTCCGGCTGATAATAGTTGAAGGAGACGTATTTCATACTCTCCGGGCCGAATCCAACCAGGATGCGGGCGGGATGATCGGCCATGGCGGCCAGGACCCCTCTCCAGATCAAAATCCGGACCCGATTCCAGTCATAGTTGGGGTCGACCAGCTTGGTCATGCGGGATAGGAAGGGCGACTGAGCGAAATCCTTTTGAAATGACGGGACCACATTGATTACGGCCAGGGCGGTGATGATCAGGATAAACAGACCCAGCACCAGGCCGATAACCTTCTTTTTTTGCAGCACCCCGGCCAGGGCGATCCCGGCCACAAATATCCCGGCCAGAAGAGCCAAAAGCGGCCCGCGGCTTTTGGTAAAAATCAATCCGGCCACAGACACTCCCAGGATGACCGCCGAGATCAGGCCATGGGCGGAAAAAATATAGCGTCGTCTGTTCGTTGTCAGCCAGGAGTAAACGATGTCCGCCACCACCAGCGGGATGACCATGGCCAGGTAGGCGCCGAAAAAAATGGGATTGCCAAAAGTGCTCCCCACCCGCTGGGCGGCCCCCCCGGACCAGTTGAAGGGGTCTAACTGGAGGTGTTGGAGAATCCCGTAACCGGCCGTGGTCACCATGGCCAGGACTATTGTCCCGCGGACGAGGGGCAAGAAGCGGCCGCCGGGCCGGACGACCAACCGGGCGCCCCAGAAAAAGACACTCACCGCCAACACGGTCAACGTGCCTTGAAACCGGTCATAGGCGCCCCAAAATGACAGATTATAACTGAGCCACCCTTGGCTTCCGTGGGAGATGGTCAAAACGGTCGAGATGACCAGGCAGGCCAGGTAAACCAGGGCCGGCATGACCAAGGGGTGAGTGCTCAACCGACGCCACCAAACCAGGGTCGGCGGTGTCACCACGGCTCCTTTGGTCTTACCCGGGACCGGTTTTAGCCACCTGCCCAGAGCTATGGCCGCGACGATCATCAAGGCCAGGAATCGAAGTAAGGCCGTCTTGTCGGGTTCGAAGATGCGGCTGGAATAAATACCGATAAATACAGGAACTACGACTAACGCGCCTAACATGCAAACCTGGATGAGCCGATAAGCCAAGGGGTACATCGGAAAGCCTCCGGTGGGAGAATGATTGTCCTGCGTAGGACTGGTTCAGTTTCATACAAAGGGTGATCTGATGCGCCTGTTGACCAGATCCGGCAAACCAAACCAGCCCCAAGGACACGGAGCATCATATAATAGTTGCTCTAGCCCATGCAAGGCTAGAATCTTTTTTATTCAATTGAAATTGACCAGCAACCAGCCATCTATGGTCTTCGGTCAAACAGATTCAACTGCGGTTTTTTCTCGACTTCATACCTGCCCAGCATGGAAGGGGACTGCGGCTGGTGCTGCCGATAGTTCTTTAAGGCCAGATCAAAGCTGCGGGTGGCGTAGCAGTAGCGGCAGCCGAACAAACAAGAATCGTACATGCCGATATCCTGACTCGGGATGCAGCCACACGCGGGACGCTGATGGGGATCCTTTTTGTAAGCTAAGTCCAGATCGAAGACTTTTTTGATGTAGGCGGCGTCAATACATTTTCCGGGCGGGATGCCGTATGGCCGGAGGTCGAGTTTTTCGGCACAACTGGTCAGCTCCATCCCGTTTTCTTGGGCCAGGCGAGCCAATTGCTGAAAGAACCGGCCCATCCGATCTGGTTCCAGTTCATCAAAAGATCTGACGAATACCCCTTGCTTCGTCATGTCCTGAATCCGTCTCTTGGCTTTATTATAAATATCTACGGTGCTGATAACCGACCGGAAAGTATGAGTTTGTAGTTTTTGGGCCAGCCGGGCATAAGCCTGGGTATGGAATTCCAGGTCGGTGACGGTGGTGAGAAGAATGGGATCATATCTCCAAATGACGCGGTCCGGCCCGATGATTTGCGAAAGCCTCTTTAAGGTATCGACGGCGACGCGGGGTGGGGGAGATTTGGGGTCGATCAGCCGCGGATTGTGGAGGATGGTATATAAAAAATAAAACTGATAGCCTCTCCGGCTGAGGTCGGTTAGGTATGGCAAAATGGGGCGGGCATGTCTGGTCCAGAAAACAATCACCTCCACATCCTTCGGGCGCAGAGAAACATAGGTGATCTGATTTGGATTAAGCGGATTCGGGACGTTCAGGTATCCTTCTTTGACCCGGTGGTGAAACCAGTTGGCATAGAAGGCGGGAATATCCGTTCGTCGGCTGGCGCTGATGATCATAAGTCAAGACTCCGGCATAAATTTTATATATTTTGAGCTAGCCGGACACGGCGATACTGGTTTCCGGTTGCTCGTTACTCGTTTCTCCTGGGAAACTTCTCATAGATGTTAGGTTAGCCCAGGGCAACGCCCCAATGCTGTTGAATTAAGGATAGTGAGCGTATTGTAACCATATCCCCAGGGTGGCGCTTCGCTGACCCTGGGCTATGCTGATTTACTATGAGGTT
>JADFYC010000372.1 GCA_015233295.1 Deltaproteobacteria bacterium
CACCCACGCCACCTATGGCCGGCTATCCGGCGAAGACGCGTTTAATACCATATTATCTTGGGAAAATGGGGCGTTTGAGACCATAACCCTCCCCGTCCCCAACACTCCGCCGATCACTAAAGACTGGATGTATCTCGTTCTGGAAGCGGCCCGCGCCATCGATGAAATTCGAGGGAAGCGCACCGCGGATGAACTGGCCGAAGACGGCGAAGCAGCCGAAGACGGCCTGGCGGATGAAGCACCACCTGTCACCGGGGAGTCGATAATTTACGACGGGCCAACCCTGGTGGAGGATTATATCCAGGATGATTCCGGCTTGTTGCCTATGGATGTAGGTCCTCTGGAAGGAGGTCTTCAAGAAGATTTCATTCTTCCATTGGCCACGGATGATTCATATCCAGGTGGTCTGGAACTGATGGCGGACGAATCCGGAATCATGGCCGAACAGGAATCAATTTCTATAATCACCCCAGAATTTTCGGAGCCGCCGCTCGTAGACTATGCTTTGGAAATGGAGCCCGACCACCCGTCCGCGGAATTTGCCCTCCCAGTTTCCGAGAGTCCTGATCTGGTGGTGGAGGCCGAAGAGATATCCCTGGAGCCTGAGCCGCAGGCATCTTCCGAAGCCCAGTCTGAAATCGAATGGGAACTGCCAACAGGTGTTGAAGAATCGGAAATGGAGTTTACGGAGACGGAGCTTGCAGCCGCAGCACCTGAATTAAGCTTGGAAATGGCCGAGTCGGCCGAATCGGATTTAGACTCCCTGCCGGGCTCGGATTCCGACACCACATATCCCGAGCCGCCACCTCCACCCTTTCCGATTGATAGACCGAAGCTGACCATCCGTGACGTCACCGTGCGCACCCCGCTTAAGGAGCTACCCAAGGTACAGACGAAGGTGATCAAGTGGGGTGGCTTACAGGTCCCTGACGAAGCTCAACTAAAGATTATTTATCGCCTGGGATTATTTTCCATGACCTTATCCATCCTGATTGCTACGTTGCTTGTCATGTACATAAAGAATAATATTCCTTTGATGAGTCAAATCAACACGGCGCAGGCAAAATTGCGGGGGGTGATGATCAAAGGCGCTAAAGTCACGGCCGAAAATCAAAAAGTCATTGATGACATGCATGGATTTGTGGAAGATTATAATAAAATCGAGGGTGTTATCAAAAGCGGGTCCATCCGTGAAGCGGTCAATCGAGGGATAATCGATCTTAAAAGGAATACTGTCCAGGTTCTCGATAATATTTTCTATCTGGCCGAACTCCGTCTAGAGCCGGGTTCAGAAGGGGCCAATCTATCCGGTCTGGTGATCAATTCATCCGACCTTACTTTTACCAAACCTGTTTTTAGGGCTGCGATCAATGACACCACGCTCTATTTTGACGTGGAGACCCTTTCCCCCGGCAAAAAAGCTAAATTCAACTGTTTTTTACCCTGGCGGTCCACATCCATAATTGAAGGTAGAATTGAGTTTTTCAAGAGTTGGGTTGAACCGGCCCTGACAGCCAGACAGTTCTTTGCCCCTCACCAAAACCAAGAGAAGACGCCTACGGCGCCTTAGCGTTGTGCTTTTGGGCCGGCTTAATGGGGAACGCAAAATCTAAACTTAGACGTCATATCAACTGAATCCGCTCGACCACCTCTGATTCACCTGAACAGCCGGATAGATAGGGGACATTATGGCAAGAATTTTGGTTATTGATGATCATAAGGATACATGCAACATAATTACGAGTAAACTAACCAGAATGGGCCATCAAACCATTTCTGCCTATTCTCTAATGGATGGCCTGCGGGAAGCTTACTCGAAAGAATTCGACGTGGTCTTTCTCGATGTAAAACTGCCCGACGGAAATGGATTAGATGCTCTGCCGAGAATCCGCCAAACAGCTTCCAATCCGGAAGTAATCATTATCACCGGTGTCGGTGATCCAGACGGAGCTGAACTGGCCATCAAGAGCGGCGCCTGGAGCTATATAGAAAAGGGCTCTTCATTAAATAATATTGTCTTGCCTCTGACTAGAGCGCTGGACTACCGAAAGGAAAAAACATCATCTAAGCCGTTGTCATTATTAAAAAATCATAGTATAATCGGAACCAGTATGCAAATGCAAGCCTGTTTTGAACAGGTAGCTCAGGCGGCATCAAGTGATACTGCGGTCCTGATCGCCGGCGAGACCGGCTCCGGCAAGGAAGTTGTCGCCCACGCCATTCACGACAACAGTCCCCGCGCAGGCAAAAACTTCGTCGTGGTGGATTGCGCCGCGCTTCCTGAGTCTTTGGTCGAAGGCATCCTGTTCGGGCACGAAAAGGGCGCGTACACCGGAGCTGATAGGGCCCAAATGGGGCTGATCAAGGAAGCTGACGGCGGCACCTTGTTTTTAGATGAGGTTGGTGAGCTTCCGTTATCCATTCAGAAATCGTTCCTCCGCGTTCTTCAAGAACGACATTTTCGGCCTCTGGGCCTGAATAGAGAAATCAAGAGCGACTTCAGATTGCTGGCCGCCACCAACCGTGATCTGGATCAGATGGTCCAAGAAGGAAAATTCCGGCAAGACCTGTTGTACCGCCTGAAATCTTTTGTGATTACTCTACCGCCATTAAGAAACAGGGTCGTCGATATCAAAGAAATGGTCTTACACTATGTCCCCAAGTTGTGCGAGCGATTCGGCATTCCAGTTAAATCCACGCCGCCGGACTTCCTGGAGACCCTGGCGGCTTACAATTGGCCGGGAAACGTGCGGGAATTGATCAATACTTTGGAAACGGCCATTATCGCGGCTAAAGGGGATATTTCTTTATTTCCAAACCATTTACCTATAAATATCCGAATTGAGGCCGCCCGCGTCGCCCTCCAAAAGGATTCTCCGGAAAATATCAGCAAATTAGATAGACTATCCCCAGATCATACGCGTAAAGAGACCTATGATAAGGAAAACTTACCTCCTTTACGGGAGGCCCGGGCCGCCTTCGAAAAGCAATATTTTCAAGACGTGATGCAGGCTGCCGCCAGGGATACGGATAAGGCCGCTAAAATATGCGCTATTTCCAGATCCCGTTTGTACGTCCTGCTGAAAAAATACGATATCCCCTACTACCAGCCTTGATAAAGAAAACGATTCACCTTTATTCGTATGATAACCTGAGTTCGACGAGTATGCTACGCTATTAGCCATCAAGGCCATAATTAAATCCGCAGATTGGGCCGATTCGCGCAGATTCGGGCCCAAATAGGTCTGTGGGTCTTTTCCATCTGCGTTCATCTGCGAAATCTGCGGATACATTTCTGGTCAGGCTTGTTTTCAGCCAAATTAAAATCTCTATTAATCTCCGGCAGTGACTCCCTTTTCCTCTTTTAAAGAATCATTCTTTCTTTCAGGACTGCCTCGGGAAGCCTTCATTTCTCTCTCCGGACGCCCTCCAGTTTGCCTAACAAATTAAAATTTAAGCAATATGCAGCTTACGCCGTAGCCTCAAACAAACAAAACGTCATCCCCGTTTTCAATCCTGAGTCCCGCACCCCGTATAACGGTTCGACCCGCCCTCGTCTGATTTCGCCAGGCACCCATCTCCATCCTTCCGGCATAATTCAACTAATATTTTCCGGCCCGGCCACCCGGATAGTTGGCATGTTTGTTGATAAAGAAACAGGTAATCGGATCTGCTTGACCACATGTGAATCACAGCACTTAACTCAACACATCAAAAACTATCTGGTCGAAGTGCCACCCGGCTCCTGTTATTAAGCTCAAGCATACCGGTTGAAATGAGGATCGAATATGAATCTGCTATTCTACGCCAAAACT
>JADFYC010000373.1 GCA_015233295.1 Deltaproteobacteria bacterium
GAGCAGCCTCCCTTGTCTCCCACCTCACCGGGTCTGGATGGAGAGATGGAGGCCATTACCGCGCTGGCTCGGGCCCGAGGGTTAACCCCGACAGCCATGACTGCCGGATTAGACTTGCTGAGTAGATTCACTCAACCGTATATTTTGGTCTTCTCCTTACCCGATGGACGGCCGGCCTTCCTGGCTGCCAAGACGCTTCCGGGCGGTCATCTGGCTGTAGTGGAAAACAACCAGAAATTAAAGACACTTTCAATTAGATGGATTGACCGCGCCTGGTTTGGTCGGGTAATCTTATTTCTAGCAGACAAAAACAACCCGGGAATCCGTTTTGCGGTCGGAATGCAGGGAGAAATCATCAATCAATTCCAAAAACAATTGAACCAACTCGGTTATCTTAAAACCCCTCCCACCGGCCAGTTCGATCCGCTCACTGAAGCTGCGGTGAAACGGTTTCAGCGCGACCACCGCCTGGATGTGGATGGGCGGATCGGCCCGTTAACCAGGGCAATGCTGACCCAATTGACGGGAAACATTTAAATGAGTTCAATTAATGAGGCCTTGAATAAGGCGCGCAAAGCAAAGGAAACGGCAGATAAAAGCTATGCGCTGCCCCTTAGCCGTGTTTCCGATAAGACGAAGCCCGTCAAACGAAAAGGCTCCGTCCTTATCTTGGGAACGATTCTGGGGTTGGGGGTGGTCGCCCTGGGCATTATCCGGTATGGGCCTCATCTGCCCCTGGATTACTTCAATTTCTGGCGACCGGTTCAGGTCTCCCGGACATCTCCAGGCGGCCAGGCCGCAGCCCCGACCCGGATACAAGCCGCCCCATCATCGTCTTCGGCTTCAGAGCCTCGCTCTGTCACGTCGGCTTCCGACGCGACTGGTTCACCAGTCCAGGCACCTGGTTCGGTGCAGCCTGACGGCTTTCAGATGGTCTCATCTGCTCCGGAAAAGCAGGATACAGATCCTCTGGCTGGCCAACCCCAGGAAAACGCACCCGAGACGGTTGCAGCATTGCCTGGCCAGGGCTTATCCACCAGGAATCAACTGCCGGCCAGCGGAGGCGCCGCGATTGACGGCAGGGCTAACGTCCCCGTTTCCTCCGGCCTGGACGCGACCGGCCATGAAGCCTCCAAACGTGACACCAAGCCTGCGCCGGCAAGTAAAACAGGTGCCCCATCCGGGGTCACTTCTGGAGAGCCACTTACAGCCGGCCTCCCAGCCACCGCGGCCAGTGGGAAAGATATTAGACGTTCAGCTTCACGTTCCGCCGTGCCCGCAGGCACACAACTTTACAACAAGGCCGTCGACCTGGAGGCGAAGGGCGAAACTCGCCAGGCCCAGTTTCTGTACCGGCAGGCCGTGGCGGTGGATCCGACGCTGCACCAGGCCCTGGTCAATCTGGCCAACCTGGTCTTCGTGAACCAGCATGACCACCACCAGGCCATTGAACTATACCGCCGGGCCCTGAAGTTGGAGTCCAAGAATCCGCGAGTTCACAATAACCTGGGAATTGTCTATCTTAAGCAAGGGGATATCGATGCGGCCAAGATGGAATTCGACCAGGCCATCACCCTAAATCCAGGCTATGCCGACGCCTACTACAATTCCGCCTGCCTGGCGGTGCAACAGCGCGACCTCCGGGAGGGGATGTCTTTGCTCCAAAAAGCCGCCTCCCTGGACCCCGAAGTAGCCAGGTCCGCCAGAAATGATCCCGACTTAAAGCCACTTAGGGAATTACCCGAATTCAAAACCGTCGTCAATCCAACCCGATAACCGTCGAGGGGATATGAATATCAACATCATTATAAGTTTAATCGTTGCCTTGGTCATCTTTCAAGGGTTCTCTCCATTGCCGGACGCTACAGCGGCCAGAATGACGAAAGAGGCCAAGATCCCCGACGCCGAAACCTCCGGCCAGTCAGGCGCGACAGATGCCTCAGCCGCATCCAAAGGTTCGGCCGGGAAACAAGACTCTATGATTACCATGGACTTCAACAATGTGGATATCCGACTCCTGGTTAAGTTCATCAGTAAAATCACCGGTAAAAACTTCGTCCTGGATAACAACGTCAAAGGTGAAGTAACCATTGTCTCCCCTACCAAAATCACCGTGGATGAGGCCTACCGGGTATTTCTATCCGTTCTGGAGGTTAATGGATTTACCACCCTTCCGGCGGGCGGCGCCACCAAGATAGTCGCGGCCAGGGAAGCCCGGGAGAAGGACGTGGAGATCCGAACCCGGGACCAAGGCCGGGCCGGTGAAGAGGACCGGATGATCACCCAGATCATTCCCTTGAAGCATACTGATGCCGAAGAAATCAAGAACCGGCTGGCCTCGCTCATCTCCCGGAACAGCTCTATTCTCTCCTATCCCCCGACTAATACGGTCATTGTGACCGATTATGCCTCCAATATCCGCCGTATCCTGGGCATTATCAAAGAAATCGACGTGGCCGGATTTGAATACGTATTAACCGTCATCCACCTGAAGCACGGGGAGTCCAAAGATATCGCCAAAGAGGTCAAGGAGGTGGCCGAACGGGGCATCAAGTCGGCCGGCAGTGTTTTTCGCGGCGCGACCCCAGCCGGCCAGACCACCTCGGTCCGGGTGATCGCGGACGAACGGACAAATTCCGTCATTATTATGGCCCCGCCTCAAGATACGCAAAGTTTAAAGGACCTGGTGGAAAGCCTGGACGCGAAAACGCCCAGGGGCCGGTCCAATATTCACGTGTTCTACCTTAAAAATGCAGTGGCCGAAGATATCGCCAAGGTTATAGCCGACTTGCCTGGAAAAGGCGAAGACCCCAAGAAAGCCAAGCCTCCGGTCATCTCCAAAGACGTCAAAGTCACCCCGGATAAGGCCACCAACTCGCTGGTTATTACCGCAACGCCGGAAGAATACGCCACCCTGTCCGAGGTTATCGGCAAGTTGGATATTCCCCGGTCCATGGTCTATGTGGAATGTCTGATCGTGGAGGTGAGCACTGATAAGAACCTCCAGTTGGGAGTGGAGTGGCTGGTGGGGAATGAATATAATGCCGGCGGGGGTAAAGGCTACTGGTTCGGCGGTTCCACGGCCGGTTCAACCGGGGCCATGGGCAGCCTCTTGGGCAATCTGGAATCAACCACCCCCAGTTTTCAGGCCCCGGCCGGGTTCGCCCTGGGGGTGCTGGGTAAGACCATCACCTACGGCGGAGTGACTTTCCCGTCATTGGGCGCCCTGGTTCAAGCAAACCAAAGCGACACGGATTTCAATGTGTTGTCCACACCCCAAATATTGACCACCGATAATGAAGAGGCGACGATCAAGGTGGCCCAAAACATTCCTTTTACCACTCGGGTCGATCAAGGGACGGCCACGACGGATCGGGCCATCCAGAGCTTTGATTACAAAGATGTGGGTATCACACTCAAGGTCACGCCGCATATTACCAAGGATATGATGGTCAGGCTGGCCGTGGAAGAAGAGGTCAAGAATGTCATCAATGCAACCGTGACCGGGAAGTCCGGGGATGTCCTCTTAGCCCCCAGTACCAATGTCCGAACGGCCAAAACAACGGTTATCGTGCCGGACAAGTATACCGTGGTCATCGGTGGACTGATTTCGGACAGGTCTAGTAAAACCATCAGCAAGGCGCCTTGCGTCGGCGATGTGCCGGCCTTGGGTTGGTTGTTCAAAACCGGCACTGGTGAATCCATCAAAGAAAACCTGATGGTCTTTTTGACCCCCCATATCATTGAAAGCTCTGCCGAGGCGATGGCCTTGTATGAGAGGAAGAGA
>JADFYC010000374.1 GCA_015233295.1 Deltaproteobacteria bacterium
GGTAAAGTTAGAGCGGGTCGGGTTCAATATGTATCGAGACACCCTTTCCGGGTTGTATATTAAGACGCGTTTTTGTTTTGAGGTCTCCGTGGGTGAGCCGGCGATACTCCAATATGACCGTCCCTACGGCAATAATAAGCTGATTTTTGTAAACCGAGCCACTTGTGAGGTCGAAAAAGTGATTCAGTTCAAGGATAAATAGCGTTTACGCCCGACCGCTTACCCCTCTTCCAAGACCTTCCGAATTAGTTTGGCCAGGTGCGTCATATCTATTGGTTTCAACAGAAATCCTCTCACCCCTAGGTCCTTGGCCCGCTCTTCGTTGACGGCGTCGCTAAATCCAGTGCAAAGGATTATGGGGATATTGGGACTAAGACGCAAGACCTCTCGGGCCAGTTTGTCTCCCGTCATATTAGGCATGGCCATATCGGTAATGATTAAATCAAAATTCGCGGCTTGGGCCATGAACGCGTCCAGCGCCTCCACGCCACCTTTTTTGGTGGTAACCTTGTAACCCAATCGTTCCAAGATCTTTTGGCCGGTTTCAAGCAACCCTGGTTCATCATCTACCAGCAGAATGGTTTCGGTCCCTCGTGGGGTGGCTTCAACGTAATTATCCGGTGATTCAGTTCGGCCTTGTAGTGTCGGCAGCAGGATGTTAAAGGCTGACCCCTGCCCCGGTACGCTGTAAACGCTGATGGCCCCACCATGATTCTTGACGATGCCATGGACAATGGCCAGCCCCATCCCTGTTCCCTTACCCAGTTCCTTGGTGGTAAAGAACGGATCAAAGATTCTTTCCAAGAGGGCGCTGTCCATGCCTTGTCCGGTATCACTTACGGTTAGTTTAAGATATGGTCCTGGTTTCAGGTTGATATATTTGGCTGCGGAATCTGTATCAAGGAAGAACTCACATAGTTTTATGGATAAAACGCCACCGCTTTCCGGCATGGCATGGGCGGCGTTGGTACACAGATTGATCAACACCTGATGGATTTGGGTGGGATCACCCAAGATATTCATTTCCTTGGCTGATATTTCTTGTTCAATAATAATGTTAGCCGGTAAGGAAGCCCGAATCAGCTTTATACTCTCTTTTAAGATTGATGTAATTTCAAATGGTTTCTTTTCCTGCTCGGTTTGGCGGCTAACGGTCAGTATCTGTTTGACCAAATCCCTGGCTCTCTTCCCGGCCTTGAGTATTTCTTCTAAAAATTCCGGGTTTATTTCACCGGATTTGGCGTCATCCAGGGCCAGTTGGGTATATCCGAAGATGGACCCGAGAATATTATTGAAATCGTGGGCGATCCCTCCGGCCAGCGTGCCGATGGCTTCCATCTTTTGGGCCTGGCGCAGTTGCTTCTCAAGTCTCTTTCGATCTTTCTCCGCCCGCTTCCGGTCGGTAATGTCACGAGCCGCGGCGTAGATCAAGCCGGTCTGGTCTGGGGAAGACCGCCATTCGATCCATCGGTAGGAACCGTCTTTGCAGCGATAACGGTTAACGAAGTCATAAATTTCTTCTTGGGCGGACAGCCTGTCTATCACCCCGAGCGTGGATTTTATGTCCTCCGGATGAACAAAATCCAAAAACTTCCTTCCTTCCAGTTCTTCCCGGCTGTAGCCGAGGGATTTTTCCCAGGCTGGATTGACGCGCCGAAAGAACCCCTGGGTGTCTGCAATACAAAGCAAATCCACGATGAGAGAGAAAAAGAGGTCCAGCTCTTCGGTTTTGTTGTGGAGGGCTATTTCCGCCAGTTTTCGTTCAGTGGTATCGCGAAAGACCAGGACGACACCCAGAAGAACTCCATTTTCATCCAGGATGGGGGCGGCGCTATCGGCAATAATCATCTCTGCGCCGTTTTTGGCGATCAGCACGGTATGGTTGGCCAATGTGATAATCCGGCCGCTTTTTAAGACCTTGCTCACCGGGTCTTCGCAAACTTCTCTGGTAATTTCATTGATGATATGGAAAACCTGGGTCAATGGGCGGCCAATCGACTCTTCCTCAGACCAGCCGGTCAGATTTTCCGCCACTCGGTTAAACACGGTCACATTACCCGACAGATCGGTCCCGATAACGCCATCACCGATGGAATTCAAGGTAACGGCCAGCCGTTCCTTCTCCGCGGCCAGGGCTTGTTCCGCTTTTCTTTGGCTGGTGATATCCTCCATAATTCCCATGGCGCCATAAAAGGTCCCGTGATCACAGGGGATCTGCTGGAAAACAGCCCGGATCGGAGTCACTTTTCCAACTGCGACCGAAAGATAGTTCCCTTGGTAATACCCCAACTTACCGTCCAAAGCATCCTTGACCGCTTGAAGCATCTGCTGATCTTGTATCTTTTCGAGCGCGTTGAAGCCGATGAGACTTTCCCGTGGGGCGCCCATGATATCGGCAAATTTTTGATTCGAGGCCAACTGGATGCCGTTATGGTCGAAATGCACGATGCCAATCGGGGCATGGTCAAAAAGCAACCGATATCTTTCTTCACTCTTGAGCAATGCGTCTTCCGCCTGCTTGCGGTCGGTGATATCAATGTACACGGCCTGGATGGAGATTTCCCCCCGATAGTCGGCCCGGCCGGCGAATACTTCCACCCACCGCACCCCGCCGTCTTTCCGCATAATTCGAAACTGATGATTGGGGATCACTTTTCCGTCCGACCGGCGGTCACGGTAATATTTCCTAACCATCTCCCGATCATCAGGATGCACCAATTTCCATTTATCTTCTCCGGAAAGAGACAGGGCGTCATCCGTCGTGTGACCAAAGATTTCAGTCCATTTGGGGTTGACAAAGACGATCCGGGAAGGGTCGCCTTGAAATATGGCGATGCCTTGAAGCGATTGTTCGCAGAGGATTCTGAAGCTTTCCTCCGCTCGTTTCCGTTCGACCATGGTGCCGAGTAATTTAGCCGAGTTGAGTAGACGGTCCTTGGCCACGGCGATGATAAACGGAGGGCGGGTTTCGTATAGCCGGGCCGCGGAGCGAAGTTTCCCCATATCAACGTCATACCTGGATGAGATTTCCCGTAACTTCTCCGGGTCCCTGGGCGGATCACCGTAGCCGAAGTTTATGGCACCGGCCACTTCCGTCCCGGCCCAAATCGGGACACCATAGATGCGAATCCCGCCCCGGCATTCGATATCCACGGGTTGCCCCGTTTCGATACAAACCTTGGATGATTCGGTCCAACACGATTCATGGCAAAGCCATTGGCCGCTTTTTAGCGCCGCCGCATCATCAACCGGGCCACACTTCCGGCGGGAAGCTTGATCCAGCAACCGGCACCACCCTGAAGAGACCGGGGATAAAGCATAATCACCGTTTTTTTCCATAATGGCTGACGAACTGCCCAATAATTTTAGATAATCACTAACAGTTTCAAAAAGGATATCTTTTCCCACCGCACTCACCAATAACCGGCTGGTGTTTAACTCATCTAACCGGTCATAGGCTGGATCCAATTCTGTGTGGTTAGATTCAGGAGTGACATCTTTAGTCATGAGCCACTCAATCCGGCGGAGAGCGGTTAAGGATTGCCGGCGCCACCAGGCCAACACCCACATGTTGCCCATAACCATGATCATCAGGGTGAATCCCGTACTCCACCAGGCCCGTTCCCGAATCGCGGCGTAAGCTTCCGCCTGATCCATTTTAGCCACCATGAACCAGGGAGAGTCTGGGATCCTCCGCAATGCGGCCAGGACCGGCACCCCTCGATAATCAATCCCTTCCACGGCTCCTTCAATACCCCGGATGGCCATGGCCGCCGGGCGTTGA
>JADFYC010000375.1 GCA_015233295.1 Deltaproteobacteria bacterium
ACCATCCAATCCATCTTCCCCTTTGCTTCCAGGCCTGACTTGCTGCCGGCCTGGGCGGCCATGACGATCGTGTGGCTCCGGCGCCCCAAAAATCATGCTCACCTTCCGGCTCTGCCCTCTTTCCCCCAAATATACCGTAACTACCCCCGACCACTGGTTCTCAGACAACTACCTCCGACCATCTTTCCTACCGGGATCCATCTTGGAGCCACTATCCCCGGCCATCAAGCGACGGCATGTGACTGTTCCGCCATGAACCGAGCCCGGTCAGGATCAAGTATCCCCAAACGCCCCCATAAGATTACTTCCACCAGTATCGCCTTAACCAAGTTGAATCCCCGAATCCGCAGGCAATCGGAGTATCAATATCTTTGGTGACCGATTAAAATATTGAACACTTGAACCGCTATCTCGTTATATCAATCAAGGATACCCAGCATGAAGACGAAATCGGAAAATCAATCGCAGGAGTTTACCGCCGGTGAAGATGAGCAAATCATGCTCGCTTATATGAAGGTGGATGCTTCTAGAATCGAAGTGTTGATCCGAAAGTACACCGACCAACTATTAAAGAGGTGTTACAAGTACTTCGTAACTAAACCGCCGTACAATTCCAGTGTAGCCAGGACTGCGGCAGAAGAGGCGGTTCAGGATGCCTGGTTAAAGGTCATTGATGCAGCGAAAAAGGGACATTACAAAGCTCAAAGTCCATTTGGCGCCTGGATAAACACGGTAGCCCAAAATGCCTGTAAGGACATATTGAGTCGTAAAATCAGGGAAGGTGTTTTTGTTTCCTCTGAAAATGAACTTACCCGATTAGGTGAAGAGGAAACGGAGGATCCGTTGACCGAGTCCGCCCCAAATGGTTATGCGTCAGAGCCGGTAATGCCGGATGATGACGTTCGCACGGTCCTCCGCCATTGTGTTGATGAATTGGAGCATAAATACCGGCAAATTATTTCAATGTTTCTTGCCGATAAGACGCAACGGGATATGGCCAAGAAGCTGGACATCGGTCTGGGGACGGCCTTTAATTACTTAAAGGAAGCTTACCAGAAAATAAAAACATGCCTGAACAAAGCGGGGTGGTCAGATAATGATGTTTTCAAATCTCTTGAGGCTGCTAAAGCCAAATCTCCCTTTGACGTCGTGTACGGGAAGGCAAGGCGGCAAGTTGAGTAAACGAAAATTTTGTGACTATCAAAGCCGTTCAGGCTTAGCCCGGCCGGTTATCCGGTTTGGGGATAATGAGAAAGGACAGCCTTATGAATTGCCAACAGGTTGAAGGAGTAATTCTGGATTATGTGAGAGGGCTTTTGTCGGGTGCTAAAGCTCTTGAGATTGAAAAACACCTAGATGGTTGTGCTAGTTGTCAGCATGACCTTGAGGAATATAAACAAATGATTACTTTGGTTAGCGCCGTGGATGTTAGTGAAGTGAAACCGTCGGAAGCTTTTCTGCAGGGCCTGGTTAAAATGGCCGTAGACAATGCTCCCACTCCGGTTAAGGCCAAGAGCCCTGAGTGGTTATCTCAACTGGGTGAGTGGTTCGGCAGCCTGGTTGACCAGTTTAGAGTACCGGCCATGGTGGCGGCGTCTATTGCCGTTATACTGGTTGGGGTAACCGTGTTTAAGGTTATATCTCCAGGTGACAAGATGATCGCCTTCCGGACCGTGGATCGACTTAACTGGCCGACGGATACCCGAGGTCAACTTGGATATGGGTTACAGAAGACTGACAATAAAGCCTCCCAGGCTGAGTACACCTGGTTCTTTGTTCAAACTGCAGTTTCTGACTTAAGTAAATTACCAGGCAGTACTGACCGCCATGAGATGACAAAATTTTTAAATACCGTGACTAACCAGCTTAAGAAAACTCCCCCATCAGATCAGACCCAAACCCAACTTGGCGCTGTTCAGCAGGCCGTCTCGGCCTTGAGTGAAAAAGATACCAAAAAGAGGACTGTTTCACTGTGCATGGAAAAGGGCCTCCTTGATCGCTTGAAATCCTCTACAGAGAAAGAGTTGGTCATTCGGCTAGGCCTCCAGGTATCAGACCAGGAAATAAAGGTAGATATTGGTGCGGCCAGACAATGATAGGGGCTCAACGTTCACATCATGAAGATAACAAATTGGAGGTAACCTGATGAATATAGCCAAGTTAACAAAACAGTTCGTGTATTTGATTTTCCTGCTGGGCTTGCTGCTTGTTTTGGGCTGTGCCCAAACCGGTCCCAAACCGGTTGAACCCCAGTCGGGACCGGATCAAACGGCTGCCGCTCCCCAATCTAAAACCACGGCTGCGGATAAGGCGACTACCGGGGCAAGTTCTGGGGCTGTCCCCGATCTCCCGGAATTTGTCAAGGCCCCGGTCTGGGCCATCTTTCCATTGGAGAACGCCACTGGTAAGCCGGAACTGGACTGGCTGTCTATCGGCTTGCAGGATAGCCTGACGGTTGATCTCTGGTACGTTTCCGCCCTAAACACCAAAGCGTTGACCGCCTTCGTCGATGAAATAGGCAAAGTCTGTCCAAAGATGGGTATAGACTGTGTTGGTAAGCTCAAACTGACTGATTGGCAGACCATGGCTGGAAATGCCAAGCTGGACAAATTTATTTGGGGAAGTTATCGGCAGGAAGGTGGTCAGGTGGCGGTCACCCTGCGGCTGTATCAAGGACCAGCCTGGACCGTCCAGGGTGAAGTATCATTTACAGCTCCCCTGGACGGACTCATGAAGGAGGCGACCAATCAGTTGCAGGGATTCCTGGCGGCTCAAGGGGTCACAGTCAAGTCCGAGGAAAAAGACCGCATCTTGACTACAAAGACCGGCCATATCGGAGCCTGGGAGCAAAACGCCCAGGGCTTTTGGTGGCAGCAAAAATACAGCGCTGACGAAAAGAACCGTCCCACCCTGGCCCCGGTCTGGGAGAAATATCTGATGGAAGCCGTGCGGTTGGACCCCAACTACGCCGAGGCCTGGGACAACTTGGGCTGCCAACGGATTACGGCTGAGAAATGGGACACTGCGGCCCAGGCCTTTACCCAGGCCCTGAAGCTAAAACCATACCTGGTTGACGCCAATGCCGGTATGGGTTATGCCCTGATCCAGAAGAAGGAACCCCTTACTAATATACCTTACCTTAAACAAGCCATCAACTTTAACCCGGCATTACTGGAGACTTGGACCATTCTTATGGCTGGTTACGATCAAACAGCGACCGAATATAAGCAAAAAGGCGATTACCCCAAGGCTCTAGAGCATTGTAACCAAGCCCTGGCCATCAGCCTCAAAGTCCGGGGATCCGAACATCCTGACACCGCCAGTTCATACAACAAAATCGGCTTAGTCTACTGGTTCATGGGCAACTATCCCAAGGCCCTGGAAAATCACAGCAAGGCCCTATCCATCCGTCTTAAAGTCCTGGGTCCTGAGCATCCCGATACGGCCACCTCATACAACAATATCGCCTCAGTCTACTGGTCCATGGGCGACTACCCTAAGGCCCTGGAAAATCACAGCAAGGCCCTGGCCATAGACCTCAAAGTCCTAGGTCCTGAACATCCCGATATCGCCACCTCATATAGCAATATCGGCTCAGTTCATGATTCCATGGGCGACTACCCCAAGGCCCTGGAGAATCACCAGAAGGCCCTGGCCATCTACCTCAAAGTCCTGGGACCCGAACATCCCTCAACCGCCACCTCATACAACAATATTGGCGAGGTCTACCGAAACATGGGCGACTACCCCAAGGCCCTGGAGAATCGCCAGAAGGCCCTGGC
>JADFYC010000376.1 GCA_015233295.1 Deltaproteobacteria bacterium
TGAGCTGGATATTAAGAAACTACTACAACCTTGATGCCCTGATGATTGTGGATAGTCCAATTGACTTCCAGGCCAGGCTAGCATATAATTAATTTTCATGAATATCTGTATCTAAGAAACATTTAATCCGGAGTTGAAAATGAATCAAGAAGAAAGACCAGTTTGTCCCCATTGCCAGCAAAAAATGAAGAAATGGTATTGCCCCGACGTCTCGACCTGGGGCACGGAGTTTCAATTCGTTTGCTTCAACGACGAGTGCCCCTATTTCGTCCGGGGCTGGGACCATATGATGAAGACCCAGAATGTTACGGCCTCCTACCGCCACCGATATAACCCGGAGACTAAGGAAACGGGTCCCCTGCCGGTTTGGTCTAAGGATAATTTTAAGAAACAAATCGAGGACTAGACATTAACCTGGCCGCCGCCGAAACTTGCCTGGGACCTGCCGGGACTCGGTGGACGGCCTCTTTGTTTAATGCGCTACACCCCCGTCGGCATAAACGCCCCAGGGGGAATGAATGGACGAGAGATCATGATGAAAGCCGATAGAAATGATCCCTGCCCCTGTGGCAGCGGGAAGAAGTTCAAAAAATGCCATCTGGGCAGGGAACACGAACTCGTAACGGACCGGATGGATCTCAATCTCCCCAAAGACGCCGAAAAAATTGCCGACCTCCCTGAAGTAACCTATGGACGATCCAAGGAATTTAAAGATGGGTTGAACCTGGAGGAACTCGCCGGGGTGCATATCGGCATTAAGTTTATCGACCTTAGGGACTACCTTAAACTGGGCTTTTCCGGGGTGGACATGCCGGCCTCGGGACAGAGCGCCGGATTATTCGTCAACCCGATCAAAACAAATAAATTCGATCGGGATAATATCTACCTGGCCATCACCCCGGCTATTGACGATTCCACCCTGATTCACGAACTGGCCCATGTCCTGGACTTCCTGGCCGGGGCCAAGATAATGCCCGGTTATTGTCATCCCCTGGCCCTGGAAATCGGGGCTCCGGTGGAGCAGATGGATCACTGCATGGAGTTCGCCCGGTGGTTGAAATTTTTGGCCGAGAAATTCAATGTGGTCCTGGATGCCGAAGACACCATTGTCGTGTACCTGGCCGACAACGAGATGCTTCTAACCGGGGATGACATCAGGTCCAGTGACCCCACCCACATCATGGAGAAGTGCGAGAACATGATGAAATTCATGTACGCCCACCGGGAAGACGTCGATGCCCTGATCCGGAGTAAGGCCGGTTACCTGGGGAAGGAGGATAATCCCATGGTCGGGTAGACCGCGGCTGATCCGGGCGTGAACTCAGGCCGGCCGCCGAATCCATAGTAGGTCTGGCCCAAGGCTGGTGAGTTAAGGGTGCGACGTTAAGATTTCTCGCTTCGCTCGAAATGACAGGGACGTGGACCATCTGGAATGACGACGTAAATTTGTCATTCCGAACGAACGTGAGGAATCTTATAACATCCGAAGCTGGTTAGGCTGTGCCGTAATTCAAAAGTATTGGAGGTCGGGCCTGGGCCCCATTTTATCCAGATCCAGGCTGATTGTCTTGCCGGCCGGCTTATCCATAATAGAGCTGGGGGAAAATAGGGTGCCTTGAGGCAGGTAGCTTAACAGCATCAAGGCGGCCACCTGAAACAGAAGAAAAGGCAGAATAGATTAGCTGAGATATACGATATCCCGGTTCCGTTCACACTGCACAGTGGGGTGTTCCGCTTGTAATCAGACGTTCCACTTCTAAAGCCAGGGCGACTTGTTTGGCCAGTGATTCCATCAGTTGCAACTGTTCATGGAGCAGGAAGCGTTCCGGGTCTTTGGGCTTCAAGGCCAAGATTCCCAAACTGTCATTGGCGGCCCGCAAAGGTACACATAGGATTTCGGTCGTTGAGAAGGTCTCAGTTCCCCACCCCGTCATCCGGCCGGTATCGTAAGCAGATCGGGCAACTTTGATCTCTTCAATTATGTCCCTCTGGATGACGGAAGAAGGATCACCGGCGGCTATATTCAACTTACCCTTCTCATCCGGCAGCATAGCCACGACATTGCAATCAAAGATTTCTGAGATGTATCGCACCGCCACCTTCAAAATCGCCTCAATCCCTCTGGCGCTGACAAGCTGTCGGCTGAGGCCGTGCATGGCGGCCGCCTGCCGCTCCTGTAGACGGGCGATTTCGGTTTGTTGCCGCATCCGGGCAGCCAGGTGACTGATGACCAGAGCAACCAGAAACATAATAATGAAGGTGACGATGTACTGGGCATCATCCACTGTGAGCGTGAATCGTGGCGGGACAAAAAAGAAATCAAAGGACAGAACACTCAGGAGAGAAACCAGGATGGCCGGTCCTCGTCCGCAACTCATAGCAGTGAGCATCACGCCCAGCAGGTAGACCATGATAAGGTTGCTAAGCTGGAAGTAGGGGAACATCATAAAGCAAAGGGCGGTAGCCAGAATAAGGAATAGGAATCCCGTTCCATAGTCTGACAGGTCAGCACCTTTCGGTCGAATGACATAGGCGGCCTCCCCCGGTTTTCCCGGTTCCCCGGCCATGATGTGGACATCAATCTCCCCGCCCATCCGCACCAGTTGATCCACAGGACTCCCGGATAAAACGCTCTTCCAGAGAGAACGCCTCGGCTTACCGGCGATAATTTTGGAGACGTTCCGCTCCCCGGCGAATTTGATAATCTCTTCGGCAATACTACGGCCGGACAAGGAAAAAGTCTCGGCTCCCAATTGCTCTGCCAGGCGCAGGTTATCCGCAGCACGATTGCGCTCCGATTCCGGCATCATGAGCATCTTGGTATCTTCTACATATATTGCAAGCCATTTGGCATGCAGGCCGTCGGCCATGCTTTTGGCAGAATTAATCAGCCTGGCCGACGAAGAGCCTGGGCCTAGGCACACCAGGAGCTTTTCTCCTGTGGATTCTGGAATGTCCGTCATCGTCAACCTCCTTTTTACCCGGCATTAATGCCGATCTCGGACAGTGTGGCTTTCCGTCAAGAAATCAGCGGGCGTCCAACGGCGTCCAGTTCCCATTGGGAGCAGAGCGCCTTTTACGAGTCGCGTAAGGGATTGCACGGAAGCCGTGATTTTATGTCGGATAAGATACCGCAGATGTTTCGATAGTGTCAAGCGTCAATTTGGACATTCCCGAGGCCGGATTAATTGAGCGGAATCAGGGCTGGGTGACCACTCCTTTGGTATCAGCGTCTTTTTCCCTCCTTCGATGCCATCATATATCTTGAACGGTCATAATTGTCCCGTTTAGAGGTGACATGGTTGCTGGTTGCCTTCAACGTGTAATCAGTAACAGGCAACCAGCAACAGGTGATATAGGAAGCGTCAATTATAGTCGAGTATAGGATACATCCCAATAGCTGAGATCAGTTTCAGTTAGCTTCATTAAAAGGGAGAATATATATTCGACAATCATCCTTCCGTTCTGTCTTGGCAATATTCCCGATGACCTCAACGATTTTCCCCACCGAGTCGTCGGCGGCGATAATTTCAAGCTTCGTTTTTTGAATGAAATCCACCACGTATTTAGCACCACGATAGAACATCATTTGCTTTTTCTGACGGCCATGGCAGATGAGCGCGCTTTCCATGATCTCCTCGATGCCAATTCGCTGCAAGGCAGACTTAACTTCTTCCAGTTTGACCGGTTTGATTATGGCTTCAACCAACTTCATGATCTTCCTCCGTCGATTATGTAGGCCCATTTGTTTTCTTGTCGGGGGAGTTCC
>JADFYC010000377.1 GCA_015233295.1 Deltaproteobacteria bacterium
TCATCGGGAAGTCTTATCTTCCGAGTATAAGCCGGGCGGAGAGATTCTGTTGTGTCTCACCTATTCCCGCCTGATTGGCTTCTGCCTGGTATTTTCATTTGAAATTTCAGCTTCAGATGGGCCTGGTTGGAGGCACTCCAGGAAGATTTCCTTTATCCGAAGGATGTGGGTGGCCGAAGAAAAGTCCGAGGCGGCCGCCTGAATATTCCGACGACTAATTTGGGTGTACCGGTCTGGATGATTCAGGAGTTGAACGACCTGGTCGGCGATGGCCGCGGGTGACCTGGGCGGGACAAAGAAGCCGTTCTCGCCGTCTTTGATCAGGGCGGTGATGCCCCGGTAGTTGGTGGTGATGACCGGCAATCCCATGGCCATGGCCTCAATAATCGACAGAGGTTGGCCTTCGTTGACATGATAAGTGGGCAAGATGAACAGGTGGCAATTTTCAAACAGGGCCGACTTATCCCGGCCCGAAACAAAACCGACATAACGGGCCTGATCCGATAACCCCCAGGCGGCTATCTTTGATTGGAATTCGGCCTGCATTTCCGCGGGATCGGCGTAATGATCATGGGCCAGGAGAAAATTCCCGGCAAAATAAGCCTGCACCCAGGAATATCCCCTTTGTTTGAGAATGGCGATGGCTTCCAACACGTCCAGGTAGCCTTTTTCCAACATCATCGGCGACAAAAAGAGGAGATTGAACGGACGCGAGATAACCTTAGCCTCCAGGCCATGGCTGGACACTGCCGTCGGCAGGGAATTGGGCACGATCCTTATCCCGGCCTCCCATCGGGGAACAAAGTCAAAATTGCCGGCCAGGTCCCGGCTGAGGACTATAAAAAATCGGCACCGGGCCAGAGTGCGCTTGACCATGGACCGGGACAACGGCGATAAGCGGAGGTACAGGCCCTTAAAGTTACCGCCGTGCAGGTGGACGACCACCGCGGCCCCGGCCAATCGGGCCAGGTTGATCATCAAGGCGTCTTTAAGAAAGCCCAGTTTGGACTGGGAAATGGTGATATAGACCAGGGCCGGACGAACCCGGACCACTGCCCTGATGAAGCTGAACAATATCCCGGCCACTTCGGCCAGGCGGCCAAAGGTGAATCCTTCATCGCGACGGGTTGAGTCCTTTGAGGCGAGATTGACCAGGTGAAGACCGAACTCGCCGGAACTCCTGAGACCATCAAAAAACATCTTAAATGCCAGGCTCATGCCGTTATCCGGCGGCGGGTAGGGGCCAACCATGATGAGTTTGATTCGCTTCATCTGTTTTTCCCGGCCGACAGCGAGCCGTAAAGTTGTACATATCGTTGCGCCACCATATCCATGGAGAATCCCGTGCGGATGGTCTCCCTGGCCTGGTCCCCCAATCTGTGGCGAAGATCTGGAGACTCAAGCAGCCTGGCCAGTTCCTGGGCCAAACCTGAAACCCCGGCGGACAGGGGGACCAGCAAGCCGTTCCGTCCGTTTTCGAGCACGGCCCGATTGGCCGGAATATCCATGGCCACACAAGCCAAACCCGCGGCCATGGCCTCCAGCAGGGCATTGGACAACCCCTCGGCCGGAGAAGGAAGGACGAAGATATCCAGGCGGCTTAAGTAATTCTCCACGTCTTGGACATATCCGGTAATCTCAAGCCTATCTTCCATATCCAGGTTCCCGGCCGACTTGACCAGTCTTTCTCTTTCCGGACCATCACCAACCAGGAGAAGCTTGAAATTCAGGCCGTCTTTCTTTAGCCTGGCCAGGGCTTCCACCAGCAGCGGCAGGTTCTTACTGGGGTAGAGCGAACCCACGAAACCGATGACCGGGTAAGGATGAGGCGCCGAGGCCGGTTCCGGGTCCGATGTCCCCTGGCTGACCACGCCGTTGGGGATGAGAGTCACCCGGCCGGCTGCAACTCCGGCCGCGATGAATGCCTCGGCCATGGCCGGGGTGGTGGCAATGAACATGCTCACCCGGTGAACCAGGTGTGAGGCCATAATCCGGCCGAACCGGAATGTTTCAATCAGTTCCGTCAGGTCAAATTTATGACCGCTATTAAGCCCCTTGACCAGGATGGGAAGCCGAAGCAACCGCGCCGCAGCCAGGGCCGCCCAGGCCAGGTAGCCGGCTCCGTGCACATGGATGACCTCAAACCGGTGTCCGCACCTGAGGATATAGAGGAAAACAGCCGTTTGAAGACAGTAGAACTTGATCCTACCCAGGCGGAGCCACCCCGGCACCCCCACCCGGACCACCGGAAGGCCGTTGATCTTTTCCCGGTCTGCGGTTCCCTTTTGCCTGGAGGTGACCACCTCCACTGAGACGCCCCGGGCCGACAAAGCCCCGGCCAGACGCTGGGCTTGCAGTTCCGCACCACCGATGATGGGATGAAACATCCCGAGGACCATCAGCACGCTGGGGCCGGGACTCGAACTGTGAAATTGGGCCTCATCTCCTGGGGTCTGTCCCTTCCCTCTGACGGGATCATTCATATCTACTCCATCATCCTATTTATATTATTCATATTTTGAATTACACCCTCCAGCAAGAAGCGTCACAAAAAAACGCAAAGAAATTACGGCACCATCCCCGTCATAGTTCTTAACCGGCCGTCGTCCGCCGGAGTTTACCGTTCAGAAAGGCCGTGATCATCATCATCTCCGGCTTCTTGACCAGCCACGAGACTCCGAAATAGACCACCAGTCCAACAGACAGCATGGTCATGAGCAGGGCCGTTTTGGGGACCAGGCTGAACTCAATCATCCATGTCCGCACTGATATATTAATATAATAAGCCGCCAGGCAGGTGGCCAGCCCCGCTACGATTAAGCGGAGCCCCTCAACCAGGGTCCGGCGCGAAAAACTATGCAAGCCCTGCCGCCGGAGAAAGTAACCCAGAAATAAGCACAACGCCAGGTAAGTGCCTGAAGTGGACAGGCCGATGCCGACGACCCCCATATTCAGCCAAAAAGCCAGGGCCAGATTCAAAGTGATGTTTAGGCCGACATTCAACAATCCATTCAAAAAAGGGATGAGCGTGTTCTTTTGCGACAAAAACACATTCACTTGAACAAGCACCACCATGTACGGAATGGAACCCAAAATCAACGCGGCCAACACCTTGGCCGTCAATTCCGCATCAGCCACGGTAAATCTGCCTCGCAAGAATATGATTTCAACGATTTCCAGGCGGAAGACCAGGATTAATACTACCACCGGCAAAAATAGAAACACGGTTAGGGACACCACCGTTTGGAAATTCTGCTTGACTTCGTCGAACTGATCAAGAGTCTGATATTTCGACCAATGGGATAAGATAACCGATGAAAAACCGGTCCCCAGGAGAAGCAAGGGAATCAAAGCCACCTTTTCGGCGTATCCCAGCACGGACGCGTTCCCCTGGCCGGTGAACAAAGACATCAGTCTATCCAGAAAAGGATTGAGTTGCAACAAACAAGAACCGATCATAGGGTATTTTGAAAGTCTCAACATGTCCTTAAGGGCTGGATGGATCCGCCAGGCGTAAACTGGAGTGAAATCCAAAGTCCGGACCAGCCACGCGGCCAGGGCCACTTCCGCCAGAGCGCCAACCACATGACCGATGACGGCGCTGTTTATGCCCCAGGTCCGATGCCCCAAAAACATGGCCACCAGGACCAAAACATAATGGACACCACGAATGAATTCGCTTAACCCGAATTTTTGAAATGAGCCATAGGTGGCGGCTAAGAAGGTGGCAAAGATGGCCGCCGGAACCATCGGAAGCAGCGCCATC
>JADFYC010000378.1:0-3251 GCA_015233295.1 Deltaproteobacteria bacterium
GCCCTGGGCTAACCTAGAGCGCCCTTTCAGGGCTTCATCGGAATTAACCATTTATTAGAATAGGATCCGATGACCCTACCCTTAAGTCAATGACATTGACATGCAACCAGTAACCGGTAACTCCAAATAGGACGAGACATGAAAGACCCATTCAACCTGATCATCACCGGGGTGGGCGGCCAAGGCAACGTCCTGGCTTCCCAGATTATCGGACGCGCCCTGGTTAAAAAAGGATATCTCATTACCGTGGGAGAAACCTATGGTCTATCCCAACGGGGCGGCGCCGTTTCCAGCCATATTCGAATATCGTCCCAGGATCAGTATGGCCCTGTCGTTCCCCTGGGCATGGCGGACGTTGTCTTGGGCTTAGAGCCGGTGGAATCGTTGCGGATACTGGCCACCTACGGCCAACCCGAGGTCTGGTGTGTCGTCAACTCCCGTCCCATTTACCCCATCGGAGTCAATGCGGGAGATGCCCCCTACCCGGATTTGGATGTCCTCAAGAATACGGTGGCGGGACTGACCAAGAAACTTTGGTGGATCCCGGCGGCAGACATCGCGGCAGAGATTGGTGGTTTTTTCATGACGAACGTGGTCATGCTGGGTGCCCTGGCTGCCACCGGATCCCTTCCTCTGGACCAAGATGATTATAAGGCGGCCTTAAAAGATATTATCCCGCCCAAGAAGTTGGATATAAATCTGACCGCCTTTGACCGGGGCCTGACCGAGGGTCGAGCTTAGTCCGTGCCCGTGCGATTGGACAAAAGTTAACGGCCTATCCGGGGGACCGGCGCGGTCACACCGCCGGACGGTTTAGGGCCGGGAGCCGGGGTATGTACCGGTGATTTCCATAGGTGTCCGGGATACTTGACCTGAGGGGCCGGGGACCGATATTTGCCCGCCTCAGCCGGGACCGGAGCCGGTCTGATAATTCTTTGTTCCATGGGCTGATTCCGTCCTCGATATCCCCAACCGGGCGGGGAATGCCGCCCATCATACCAGTGAGTCCAGTGACGAAAGGACCACCAATCATTCCAGGTATGAGGACGTCGGTGAAAGTACCAGTGCCACACATATCCGCGATAATACACCCGGGGAAAGGTATAGTAAATAAAGCCATAGTCGACTGGGACGACCAGAATCAGCAGCGGATCGTCAAACAACACCCGGCTGGGCGTTGCATAACCATAGGGTTCAATACACTCGGCATAATACTGGTCCACCAGTTCCCGCTGTTCCGCGTCCAACTCCTCATAGGCCAGGTCGACCTCTTGGGCGAATGAAACGAACGGCAAGAAGACCGATAAGGATAATCCCAGCACCAGGGCTCGTAAGATTGCTTTCATGGTTCCCTCCTGCTGCTTTGGGTAGTGGCATTGGATAGTGGCATTGGGTAGTGTCAAGCGGTTGCCTGACAGGTTATAATCAAGTTTAGTTTATTATATCACAATCGCCTTCCGATGGGTAAGATTATTCGCGGCCAACGAGGGCAGGCCTGGCATAAATTGTAATTTACCACTGGGTCAGTCAGATTAGAGACCCCGGAGCAGGTGGAGTGATCCATGACAGACCAGTCAAACGAGGTCAAACCCGAGCCCGGCGTACCCGACCATGGGGCTGTGGCCACCTGCTCCCTCTGGTTTCCGGCCGATAGAATCTATCTTCCTCCGGCCAAGGCTTTTTTGGGCGCCCTCGCTCCGGCTTTGGGGTTTTCCCACCATGAGATATCCGACCTGGAAACGGCATTGGAGGAAGCCTTCATTAACATTATCGAACACGGCTACGGCGGCGGCCCCGGCGAACCCCTGTCTATAACCTTCACCATTGCCCCAACCGAGTTGACTATTACCTTTCACGAAAAAGGGATTCCCTTTGACCCCGGAAAATTAGCCCAATGTCCGCAGCCCTCGATGGATACCGGTTGTTTTCCTCCCGGACTGGGATTATCACGTATCCAATCGGCTGTGGACCACATGGAATTTGTCCACCTCGGCCGCGCCGGGAAGGAACTTCGCCTGGTTAAGCTCAGGCATCCGGCCTCCGGAGATTCACTGGCTGCTCCGATCGAAACGGCAAGTCCCAATTCAGCCAAGGCCGACGGTGCCTTACTGAAGCCACTGCCATACGTCGTCAGGGCTCTCGCTTCTGAGGAAGCCGCGCAAATATCCAGGCTGGCCTGGCGGTCTTATGGCCTGACGCACGCAGATTTTGTCTACCAACCCGAGCGACTCGCCGGCATGATCCGTGAAGGCCGCTTGACCAGCTTCGGTGCAGTCACTTCCTCGGGCGAGGTGGTCGGCCATGTGGCTTTAGAAGTTTCTCCGAGTTCCCCCGCCGTGGTCCTGCTCGGTTTGGGCTTTATTCACCCCCAATATCGTCGCTCCGGCGTGTTTCGAGCCATCAATGAGAGAACAGTGGCCGAGGCCGGTCAATTGGGCGTCATGGGCGCCTATCTGTACGCCACCGCTGGGCATCCCTATTCCCAGAAAGTGGCTTTAAATTTTGGGTTCACTCCCTGCTGCATCATGCTGGGATCTCGGGCACCGGACACGGATTTCAGGGACTTGATTGGTCCTCTAAATCAACGGGAAAGTGTGATAACCCATTATTTAGCCTTAAAGCCTCAAAAACGGTATGTCTCTATCCCTTCCCGTCATGAGGCCATGATCAGACGCATCTATGACTGGATCGGGCTTCCGGTTGCAGCCAAATCTGAAGAACCGGTTGCCTGTCCTCTGCCCGAAACATTCTTGAAGACGTCTTTTGATAAGGCGTTTAACCTACTTGTCATACAAGTGATGTCGATCTGCGCCGAAGCCGAACTCCATCTTCGTTCGGCCTCCAGGAAAGCTTTTCAAAAGAAAGTTGACATAATTTATGTGCTATTGAATTTGGAGGATGCGGACTTAAACGACACGGTGGAGTTTCTGGAGTCACAGGGATTCTTTTTTGCCGGGATACAACCGCATGGCATCATGAACAAAGACGCCCTGGTCATGCAATATCTCAACCTGGAAAACTTCAACTGGGATAAGATCAAGGTCGCCTCTCCTGTGGGCCAAGAGCTTTTTGATTATATCAAGGACGAAAAAAAACGTCTGCACGGGGAATAAATTGTCCGCCACGTTGACCTCCAGAACTGGTCCCCGATGACCGATTCGTGCCACCTGCCTTTTAGCCACGCCGAGATATTGCGAGATATACTCACCACCGGTCCATTCGTGGACGTGGCCCTGCCGACCGCGCCCCAG
>JADFYC010000378.1:3271-3762 GCA_015233295.1 Deltaproteobacteria bacterium
CACATTAAAGGCGCTATCCAGGTCGGCCAACGAGTGCTGGTCCCCTTCCGAAACCGCCGGGAGATCGGGTATGTGGTCACCTTCGCCACGGCCACCGGTCTGAGCGGAGTTAAAGAAGTGGCCGCCCTGGTGGATGAGGGCCCACTCTTTGACGTCACCTCCGCGGCCTTGTTTCTCTGGATGGCCAATTATTACCACTATCCCATCGGCAAAGTGATCACCGCCTGTCTTCCGCCGGGATTGGACGCTCACAGTTATCAGGCCGTCAGGCTGACTGAAACCGGCAAAATTGCATTGCAGGCATTAAAGCTTGATCCAACCCACCGGGCTATTTTAGAAGGGCTGCCGGCATCCCGGAGCCTGCCTATTGACAAGTGTCTGGCCATGGCCAAGACCAGGTCCAGGTACGATATCATTTATCGGCTGCGGGATCAGGGCCTGGTGGCCATCGAAACCGAGTTCAAATCGGATCGGGTCAAGATTCATTATGA
>JADFYC010000379.1 GCA_015233295.1 Deltaproteobacteria bacterium
CTCTGCTTCCGGAAGGTGATTCCGCTTGAACAGCGAGGTGAATTCAAAGGTACTGCCCTGATTGGGTTCACTGCTTACCCCAATATCACCACCCATCATTTGAACCAACCGCTTGGAAATAGCCAGTCCCAGCCCCGTCCCGCCATACTTTTTGGTGGTCGAGGCATCAGCCTGAGCAAAGGGCTCAAATATGGCCTGCTGCTTGTCCAAGGGGATGCCGCAGCCGGTATCCGTAATAGCGAAACGAAGAACCACCTCCTCATCCGTCCAGCTCTCAATCCCCACCTGTAACAGGACCTCGCCTTCAGCGGTGAATTTTATGGCATTGCCGACCAGATTGTAGATTATCTGCCCTAGCCGGGAGACGTCTCCGACCAAGACATCATCGATTTCAGGTTTGAAATGATAGATCAGGTCTATCCCTTTTTCCGCCGCCTTGGATGAGAGGACCTCCATGATATTGGCCAGGCTGGCGCGCAACTGGAAAACGCCGGGGACCAGTTCAAACTTTCCGGCCTCTATTTTGGACAGGTCTAAGATATCATTTATGATTATAAGCAAATGATCGGATGATGCTTTTACGGTCTCCAGGTACTCCCCTGCTGGGGGTTAAGATCGGTCTCCAGGGCCAGCCGAAGCATCCCCAGGATGGCGTTCATCGGCGTTCGGATTTCGTGGCTCATGTTGGCCAGGAACTCACTCTTGGCCCGGTTGGCCGACTCGGCTTCGATTTTGGCTTTGACCAGGGCCTGTTCGGCCTGTTTGCGATCTGTGATGTCGGTCACAAAGGCGTAATAGTAAATAGGTAGACCACTCTCATCCCTAACCAGGTGGACCAAAAGCTCGACCGGCACGCGGGAGCCGTCTTTGCGAATATATTCTTTTTCATACCGCACCGGCTGACCCGTCCGGTGCAGTTCCGCCAGCTTTACCCGTTCTTCCGGTAGCCATTCCAGCGGGGTCAGGTCACGAGCCCAGTCAATGGTTGCCAATTCCTCTCTGCTGTAACCGATGAGCCGGCGAAAAGCGATATTGAACGCATCCAACTTCCCGTCGGGATAACCGATAGCAAAAGGCTGGCCGGAAGTCTCCAACAAGTCCGCCAGGAAGGTATCGTGCCGCTGAACCTCCAGCAACGCTTCTTCGGCCCGTTTCAGCTCGGTAATGTCTTGCGCAGTGCCAAGAATTTGATGTGGCCGCCCATCCTGAGTGCGTGAAAAGAGCACTTCACGGCTATGAAGAAGAATCCACCGGCCATCGGCATGTTTTATCCGATACTCGTGTTCCAACACCTCGCCATCGTTCACCTTGCCGAACCCGGCCAAATGCTCAACCAAAGCCGGGAAATCATCGTGGTGAAAGATTTGCTGTAATGACTTAGGGCCAAGGCCTTGAACTTCGGATGGTTCATATCCAAGAGTCGACTTAACCATTTGATTAACAAAAATATTCCGTTGTTTTTGTAGATCAAGAAGATAAATCAAGTTGGGTGAGGTGTCGATGACCCGCTGGTTAAAGGTCAAAGCTTCCTGGACCGCCCGATCAGCTCTCCGGCGTTCCGCTTCCACTTTGGAGACATAAAGAGCTACTTCCAAGGTAACTTCTATTTGGCGGTTCTCATAAGGCTTTAGCAGGTATCCGGCAGGATAGGTGAGTTTGGCTCGTTGTAATAACTCTTCATTCGCCCAACCGGTGGTGAAAACTATGGGAATCTCACAGTGCGCCCGGATCTGCCCCGCAGCGTCAATACCGTCCATCTGCCCGGCTAATAGGATATCCATGAGAATTAGATCGGGTCGTTCTGTTTCCGCCCTCTCGACTGCTTCCTCGCCGGAGTCAACGACGGAGCAGACGATATATCCCAGCCTCTCGACGATGATCTTGAGACTGGAAGAAAAGAAGAACTCGTCCTCAACTATCATTATCTTGGGTCTGTAGGCTTTAGGAATCATGGTCTTATCACTGGTCATCCGGGGTACCTCAATGAGATGGAGGCTCTGGATCCTAAATGGGGCAAGGAAGTAGCTCCGTTACGGCGTTAAGGAAAATGGTCAGGGGTTCCGACTACGGGCCTGGAGTTTCAAAACCTCCAGGAGGATGAGTCAGGGATGGATTTTTCGACAAGGAAACGGGGAACGGGCCACCGGCGCGGGCAGAGATAGATAATATCCGGATCATTCCTGGTAATAATCACCATCGATGGCCAGCCGGGCTTGAAGAGGTTACAGGTTGGTCCGCCCGCTCTCAGTTTCTTCGGCCAGCTTTCCTTGCTGCAATTTGAAAATGAGACCCTCTATTCTGTCCTGAGACATCTTTGTCTTATGGTTAAATCGGACTCCAACCTCCTTTATCCCTTCCCGGTTCGACACCCTGACCACGGTGGCGGGGATATCATATGCTTGTCCCTGTATGATTAAGGATACAGTGGTATCATCATCCTTTTTTAACTCTGTTAATTTTGTTTGGAAGCTGGCTCCGCCTCCGGAGACGTCCATAACCTTCATCGGTATTTCGTTGACGGACAGCCGAACTCTCTGGCGGTAATAGGGATAGTCGTCCACGGGTAGGCGGTAGGAAGTCCGCCGTTCAATCGGCATTATGGGGCTGGTAAGGGTGCCAAGACTGACGCCGTTGTTGACGGAATCAATGATTAGATCTAGTTTACTCGGCTGTTTAATCCCATCAGAATCGACATTAAAGAAAAAAATAGTAATCTCTGAGCCACGAACCAGGGGAGCGGAGGTCTTGAGTTTGACCCGACCAGCCGAGTCGAATCCTTCGATGAACACGTTTGACTGGTCTTTAGACAGGGCCATCCCCTGAACCCGCATCCGGACACTGGTCAACACTCGAGACAAAACGGCAATGATGCCTTTTTTATCAAGGCCGGTGTGGGAAGGCGTCTTTGCTTTGGGTGAGCCGAACAAAGCCATATTTTGTAACCGAGATTAGTCCCAACGGGTTTTGATGTCTTTATCTTGGGGTGGGTCACGCCGCGTGACCTGGCACTGTATTTACCTTATCCCATCTTAAGATAGGAATTTTTTTCTTTGCAACCATTTTCTCTAAATTTTTTTCAAGGGTGTGACTCTGACCTAAATTCGGTACCCGCCCAATTTAACATATCATATTAATTATAATATAATTTTGAGGTAAACAGAAACCCCGCAGATAAAAAATTTAATTTACGGAGTCAATCGATGGGGAAACCGGGCTGCGGGCTGACACGATTGAATAAATTTCGAATAGTTCCTCGCTGGGCCTACTCTGAGCGCCCGGCAGGAATATTTAAGGGTTGAATTATCGCGGCATTAGAGAGGTGCCGAAAACACGTCTCTAACGCTTTGATCAAAATGCTCTGGGCCGAGAGAGACAGCTCTTCCGGTTAGTCCTTTTTAAGCATGAAGGTTTGGGTGTTAAGGGAGATGGTCAGGTGTTCCGGATGATTCCGGCCATAGAGTTTAAGGGCCATCAGACGGATGCCGTCAGGAAGGGGGTCCAAGGCCAAGATGACCTGGAACAGATCATCAAGATCGTGGCAGGGATAGGGGATGCCCCGTTCATTCACGGTAGTGATGTGACGATGGGTCCGGGCCGTCATCCAGGCCGAGACCTCCAACCGCTTCAGGACATCTTCAGGCCGTTTTTTCTTTATCCGGATTTGACACCGTGAGATTAACCAAACTCTTCCGGCAATCCGACAGACGGTGATTTGCAATCGATTGTAAACAGACGATGGGCGGGTGAGTTTTCCCT
>JADFYC010000037.1 GCA_015233295.1 Deltaproteobacteria bacterium
TCGGAATAGACTCGATAGTCCGTCAGATCCGCATCGATGATCACCGCGGGACGCTCCGTCTGGGACATCAATAAACGTTTGATGTCGTACTGGCCCAGGGAATAGGGCTTGCAACTTCTGGCGGAGTGGATGACCAGGCCGTCAATTCGATAGTCCCCGATCATTTTTTTCATCAAACCTAACCGGTGCCCGAGATTGTTATTTAGAATTATTAGACTGTACGTTCTGGCCATGGACTCGAAGGGCCTGGCGGCATCAAGATGTTCTATTGTCTCGGCCCAGGCGTTGGTATAGGTGGCCGCCACAAAGTTGTACCCCCTCTCGGCAAAAAGCTGGGACCACTCCCGCAATTTAAACCATACCGCTATGTTGTCCCACAACAACCTTTTGCGTTCATGGGTCAGCCCCCCAATACCGGCGGCCACTCTCTCCTCTAACTCCTGAAGCAACATCCGGTAATAGTCCAGTGTTACCGGCAGGCCCCGAAGAGAAACGATGGGGGCCATATGGACAAATGCGTCAAAAATGGTCATGGGCGCCGGCCGATGTCGCATCGTCGCTAAGATTTGGCCCCAGGTGGCTGACGTTTCCCGAGCTAATTTGATTACTTCTTGGAATTTATGGTATGAAAACCGCTGCCGGGTGATTTGTTCCAACTGCTCAATCATATCCTCCAGTTGGCCGGCCATATAAACCAGGTCTTCATCCCGCAGGGGACCATAATTAAAAGGGGTATCAAACATAATTAACGGGATGCTCAGGTAATGGGCCAGTTGCTTGTACCAGTACAGCACCGTGTGGCAAATATTGTTGCAGCAAAAAAGCAGATCCGGCCGCGGCAACCGGCCCACCGGAGTCCGACCGGAAAAAAGATGGCCCAAATCAATGCGGGCATAGGAGCACAGGTCCGGGTTGTATCCCTTATTTTCCGCCTGACGGCACAAATCCGGCCCCAGATGCTGCGCCCCGCACACTGCGCCGTGATTCTCCGGGTAGACAGTATAAAAATCAAAGATCCGCAGTAGCTCTACCGGGGCGCCGCTGGTCACCCAGGCTACCGGTTTCGCCCCTTCCGCAAATCGGGACAGAAAATAGTGCCGGGTCATGATTTCCCGCAACCGGCCGGCACACTTCAGGGGTGGCCCCAAATAGGGATTGGGCTTTCTGGGATGGTGCTTTTTCAGCCGGGCCCGGAGTTGGAACAGAGCCGGCGCGCCCAGGTCTTTCATGAAGCGATATCTAATCGCTTTGGCGGCATTATCGAACGGCATTCATTACTCACAGCAGGGGGTCGATGGAAATCCGGACTTCATGTGGCCAGGCTTACCAGGGTAACAAAAGCCTCAACAAACTCCTGGGCGCGTCTATTAGCCTGCCGCTTTTCTTTTCGGACGAACTGGTCGGCCCATCCATTATGGTCTGATCATTTCAACAAAGGCTTCCACTCGGGTGACGGCCTGGCCGGAGAGTTCCGGGCCTGGTTCGGTGTCGAGGATCAGGCTGGGGATTTTTCTTTTTTTCAATTCCTCTTGGAGCAGGGGAACGTCGAACCATTCCGGCTCGCAGAATTTCATCATCAGAAAAATAACACCTCCGGCTTCGGCTTCAGACACCAATTTTAATAGATAATCTATTCGGTGGGCAATTGATGATCCCCTGGTGGGGCAGGGCGGGAGTAGAAAGTAGTCCGCGGTTAATTGTTCAAAGGGATCATCCAGTTCCGTTTCTGCGACGGGAAACCGGCGGCGACCGATCATCAGACCGTCATGTCCGACCCGAACTTGCAGATTGTCTAAGAGATTGAGGATGGCTCCTGGAACGGGCATCACACCACTCAAGATAACGGAAAGATCGCGGCCATTGGGCTCCCCTAAATTACCGGCCGACAGGGCCTCCAATTCCAAGATATAATCTTTTGGCGAAAGAAACTCACCTCTTCGGAGAGTCTGATAAAATTCTGCCGCGGAGGATCTCAGTCGTCCCTTGGCCCGGTACTGATAAAGCTGGTTAACCAGTCTGGTGATAGTGCGGCTCTGGCGGACACGATCAACCAGGACCTCAATCCGAAAGGCCCCGAGCTGTTTTTCCAATGAAGCAACCAGGGCCTTCAATTGAGACAGATAGTAGCGCCGCGAAGCATCCCGGTAAGGGGCTTTGGGATGATAAAAGAAGTGACACGACTTGTGTGGCTTGATCAGGTCAGACACCAGGGAGGCCAGGTTTTGCATCGAGTCGCAGGTATGCGGGAATATAAAGCCATCCAGAAGACCATCGTCGCCCCGTAGGATCATCTCCAGACCCAGCTTGACGACCGGGCAGATATAGGGTTGGAGATGGGCCTGGGCCTGGGAGATGCGCAGAGGTGGGTCCCAGATCTCCACCGGTAAGGCATTGAACGCCCACACGATTTCCTTTGGATAATATGCCGGAAGAACGCCAAAAATATGTCGCCCCAGAGAATTTTTTTGATTCCGGAGGTAATCTTTACGGGTCATAGCGTCCTTCTTGCTAATTCGGCTGAATTCAGTCCCGCCACATTCCAGGTTTGTATTTTGCCATATCGCGAAATTCAAGTACCACTTTGGCTCTTGATTTATTTTATCCCTTTAAGAGCGAACTCCACCAATTTAACTCCGACAGGACTGAAGAAGCTTATCCCGAAGATAACCAGGCCGATTAAAGTTTTCATCAGGAGACGGATAGATGTTAGCTCGCCCTTCAACTCGGTGTCCGATGTCCTTATCAGGCCCTTCAACTCGGTGTCCAACTGGGTTATCTGCCCCCTCAACTCGACGTTTAGGGTATCAATCCTTCCTTCTAGTGTTTCAAAGTCCCTTTTAGTCATCTCTCTTAAGGTGTTGATGCTTCCCTTGATGCCGGCAATTTCCACTTTAAGCTCGGAAATGGCTGATTTAGTGACTTCTCTAAATTCGGCAATGTCCGATTTAGTGGCCAATTCACCTGATAAATCATCCTTCACTTGCTTAGTCATGCTTTCCAGCACCTCAATCAAGGGCCTGGATTGCTGGCCGAATGCCGAGTCCAATGACTCTACTTGCTGATAAGACAACATTATATCACCTACCCAATTAAGGGTAAACAAACTATTCCCGCAGGGGATTAGGACCAACCCCTGCGGGAATAAGTACCGATCTGACTGCCTTAATTGGCTATCTTGAAAACTAGATTAGCTGTAAAATTAGTTACAGTAGGCGGCAAAGTGATGGACGTGTATTTGCCGTTGGCTTTGGTGGTCGCAGTAAAGGTTAGGGACATAAGTGGGGATGAGGGGTTCAAGGGGATACCGGCAAAATTGAGATTTTGGTAAGTCCCGAGGTAGACTTCATAGATGAGACCGCTACCGGTGAAGCCTAGATCCACAACAATGGTCTGGTTTCCGGCTGCGGATCCTATTGTGACATAGATCAAGTACTTATTCAGGCTGGTCACCCAAACGCCATCATAAATGCTGCCGACGACGGTAAAAACCAAAGTCCCCGTAAAGGAGACGGCGTGCCCGCTGGAGGTCAAGGTGCCGGACATGGAGCCATTGGTAATAGAGCCGGATACGTTCACGCTATCTACGACACTGTTCAGGTTGAAGCTGCTGGTCGTACCTAGGCCGTAAAGGGCGTTTCCGGACTTGAAATCGGAATTGATCAAGATGCCGACCGCGTCACCTGAGGTCCCGGCCATCAGGACCAGGTATTGGCCAGTGTTCATACTCCAGACACCGTTCAATGTAGAGGCCTGGGCAGTCACCGCCAGGCTGATGAAAAAGCAACTGGCAAACAAAACGAGGGTAAATTTCCGGATGGCACGTGGCATAATCGTTCCTCCTCATAAATTAAGGGTCAATTGGGCTTCCGGGGTCTCCCGCATCTGACAATCCGGCCGAGAAGTCGGAAGCAACCGGACAAAATGATCCAGCTTCGGGGATTAGTGTAGCACACTAAGCGTTCCCATGCCAATGAATATTTGCCGACGCCACCCGGCACTTTCAGTTGACGTTACTATCACCGCGGCCGCTGTGACTCCCACCCCGCTGGGGCCCGGCCCAACACCTTTTTCGGCCGGAGAAAGAATACTTCGGATCCTTTCTGAGGGTACTCAACCAGTCCAGGTAATCCAGATTGACCAGAACCGGTGTTCCAAATTCATTAATAATCGGCAATCCCTGGTCCTTGGCCCGGCGTTTGGCCGTGCTGATGCTGCACTGCATCATTAGAGCGATTGACTGCCAGCCCCTGGCCACTTCAAATTTTATGGTGGGGGTCATGGTCGTTCCTTAAATAGAAATGGAATCTGAGGGTGCCATCGTTTCCGGCTGCGAATATTCCACCCGGTCGGCTGCCGGCCAGATCTCGTCAAAGCAGATTTGTTTGTAGCCGCAGTAGTTGGCACAGAAGCGGTTTGGCCGCCTTTGGAAATCACCTTTGCGCATGGCCGCTCCGGCCGCCATTATTTCTCGCCGGGCCTGGCGCAACCAATCACCACCATGGGGGGTGAAATACATTCCCTGGCCACGAGCCATGCGCCGACAATACTCACGTTTTCCCCGGCATAGGGATATCTTTTCGCGATCATCGGTTAACCTGCGTTTTCCCAACACGCAGGCTTCTGTTACCGCGTCACACTTTAGGAATTCTCCAGCGGAATTTTTTAGATAAGGTCCATCAGTGCGGTAAGGGAGATGATCTCGGAGATAATAGACGGCGTGCAAGTCGGGAGTTTTGATCATTTCGCCTTGGTCAAAGGCGTTGTTCTTTTCAGCCAGGGCCAGGGCGGCCATCCGTAACTGGTTATGCTGCATCAGCTCAAACGGCGAAACGCTATTCCTTCGGGCCGTGGTGATCACCCGATGAATGACCACGGACGGTTTGGGGGTGGAGAATTCCGGCCAGGCGGTCAATTGTATAAAATTGGCCGCGAGTACGGTTTTATCCACTTCGATCAATTCCTGCATAAAGCCGGACAACTGGTACACCGCTCGGCCCGGTTTGATTTTGAATATATAGGGCTTCCCAGCCGATAATATTCGGGCGGCTCGATTCCAGGGGGCGTTGAAGTAGCCGCGCAGCATTTCCTGGTAGTCATCGAGGTTGGCTTCTCCAGTAATCAAGGTGCCGGCCGCGCTTTCTTCCTTTTTTGTTCTTTCAAATTCGGTCAAAAGCAAATTAGCCGCCACAGCGGCTGGGTCGTCGTTATCATAAGGTGTTTGTGCTATCGCTTTTTTAAGTGCGCGGGCGGCCAGGGAGTTGGCATGGCGTGAAGGGGGAGACTGCCTGGCCACATGTCGATATGCGGCCATTTTGGGGCAGGTAATGAAGTCGTCGATCATTTCGGGGGTTAAGGTGTTAAAGGTCAGCATGGTTCCTCCTTACACACAACTGTGTGTGGATAGATGAGCAAAAAAATGAAGCAAGCAACCTTATCTCGGGTCGTAATAACGCGTATGCCAAGGAGATATCAATAATGAGGTCGGTTTCCCTGGGATCAAAATAGTCCACACAAATTTGTGTGTAAAAGATAGCCTAAAAGCTTTGCATCTTTTAATTTGGGAAATTTATAATATAATTTGTATGTTATGACGAACAAGAAACACCCCAAAAGAAGACCTGAGTCTGTATCAAAAGACAGGAACATTATACACACAAATTTGTGTGTGTCAATCGTTTTCTGAACTTGATCTGCCGCTACCCCATACCCTTGACTACCTCCCCCAATTGGTGTAAGTTGTTACAGTGATATCGCCCGGCTTGAGACGTGATGGTCTCCATGGCCCAACCCGCCTCGCGCGACACCCGACTTGAGGCCATTACCTTCTCCTCAGGCCAATCCAACTCAACTGCAGAAGGCCATAACCATGACCACGGCGAACCTGTCTGACGTCAACCAGTCCATCAAAAACCTCTTGATGGAAGCTCTCCATCAGGCCGGTTTCGAAAATCTAACCGACTTCCGACGGGCCCACGAAGCGGTCCTGGGGGTCAGCCCGGAAACACTCCGTCGACTCTTCCACGAGGGAAAGAGAATTAAACCTTCAACCCTTCAGGCAGTGTGCCAGGCCCTAAATCTATCAGGCGAAAAAGCCGCCCAAATCCTCCGCCTGTCTGGGTACCATCACGAGGCGGACTTGCTTGTCCCACCGCCCCGTTACCCCCGCTTCAGAAAAGCCTTCTTAGACAGGCTCATTATAGATGACGGGGACATGCTAAAAGAACTCAAAACGGAAATCTCCGGACAAGCCAAGCATTCCATCGAGGACTATCTGGTTCGGTTTCTCGCCTGCTGCCTGGCCGTCGACGTCTGGCTAAATGACCGGTACCTGGAGGTGGCGCCTAGCGACTTGATCTTATTGAAGAGCGACCCAAACATTGAACATAACCTAAAAAAACTCCTACCATCCCTCTTAGACCGGACCTGGCAGGTTGATTTTGTCGAAGGCACGCTGACGGCTTATTTGGAGCAAAACGTCAAGACAGCCGGCTATGTTAAGGCCAATGGGCGAATCTATGCCAACCCATCCAATCAAGCCGCTGAGAAGGTCTTCGAAATTGTGGAACAGGTCCTATCCAGCCACGGCTCCATTTATGGGGCCGGCCAGACCGCCAGCCAGTGGCCGACTAGCCCTAAAATTCCCGTCATCTCATATGTATCGGCCGGCGAACCGGCCCAGTGGACAGATGGTGGCTATGTGGCCGGGCAAGGCTTTGACTGGGCCGAGACTCCACCCGGTGTCTCTGTCGACCAGGCCGGCCGGATGTATGTCCTCCGCATCAGAGGCGACTCCATGTTTCCCTTAAAAGAAGGTACGGACCTGTATATCCTGCCTGAGTCCAGGAAGCTGGTCCGAAACCAGGATCTGGTTGTCTTCAAAGACTCCGACTTTAATGCCTGGGTGAAGATCTACTACGAGCATGGTGATGTGATCGTGCTTAAGAGCCTCAATACCAACTACGCGGATATTATTAAAAAGAAGTCAGAGACCGTCCTCTTGGAAAAAATTATCTTCATCAAACCGGCCTGACCATGACGGTTTACGGGCCAATGGTATTGAGTTCTATCGTGTCTTACATGTCCTGAGGACAACAGAGCAGATTTAGAGGATAAACGCTAGTCCCGCAAATCGTAACCCTAGACAAACAGCTCGCATCGGATTGGACCGCCTATGTCTATCAAGGCATTGAACTCACGCCTTCGCCTCGGCCACAAGGTTTTCATCCTGGTCTACGGCATCGTCATCTTTACCATCGGTATCACCACAGTGGCCGTAATGTGGCTACTTCACACTCAAAATAACCGTTTTGATCACCGGCAAGTGACCAGGGGCATTTGGGTCGTGCGACAGTATCTTGACGGCCTAAAGGAGAACTTACTCAAGGCTACCGATGGGTTCACTAAAGACCGAATCAGGTTGAATGGTCTCCAGGATCTGATGAACATCAAAAGAGATGATCTTAACCAATTGTCTCACCGAACTATCGCTGATGATCTTAAAAAAAATTTGGGCGAGGCTTTACACAACCTCGCCGCCAGCGAAGATATCTTTGAAATATGCCTGGTTAGCCCCGATCTGGAGCTGGTCGCTTATACCCAATACCAGCCGGGAGGAACTTCTCTCATAACTTATCCCAGCTTAACTGAGGACGGCCACCTGACATATGTGACCACTCGATTCAAGTTGGGAGGCAAGTCGCGAAGGGGTTGGACAGAGGAAAAAGCTAAAATACCAGGCATTATTCCTACCGGGTTGGCGCCGCCGCGGCTGGGGCAAGTCCTGTACTCCCGAACCAACCGCGGGCTGGCCCTGGTGGGGCAGGTGGCGTTTAATGCGTTGGAGGGAGGCGGCAACAATCCTACTGTTCTGGGCTATCTGTTTTTTAGCAAGTACTTGGGCAAAGAAATAATGTTTGAGTTGAAAAACCGGCTGAGCATGCAGGTGGTCTTGTATGCCGGAGATCAGCTCCTGGCTGGAACTATGCCCGAGGAATGGCCTACTTTAAAGAGCGACGAAACGAATATCCCTCACGTGAATTGTCATGGACATACTGAGAGTTCTCCTATTAAAGAGCTAACTATTGGGAATGAAACATTCTTGCAAGGATTGGTCCCTCTTTGCGACAATGATCAATTCCAAGGGGCTGTGGCTATCCGGCTGTCGCGTATGAAGAAAATGACTGATACGGCCGAGACAACATGGCTTTTGCTGGTGGTAGCCCTGGTTTGTTTGGTGGCTGTCATCCCGGTGGCCTTGATCGGGACGCGAAAGACTACCAGACCTCTGCGGACCCTGGCCACCAGGGCGGCATCTTTTTCCGGCGGTAACTGGCAGGAGATTCAAGTAGATTCCGCCGACGAATTTGGTGATTTGGCCAGGACGTTAAATGAAATGGCCGGAACGGTCGAGACTCAGATTACCGAACTTAAACAGACCAAAGACACATTACGAGAAAGCGAAGAACGATACCGCAATATTTACGACAACACTCCGGTTATGCTGCAATCCACCGATGATCACGGAGTGCTGATCAGTGTCAGCAATTATTGGTTGGATATTTTGGGTTATGCGCGGGATGAAGTTATTGGCCGGCGATTTGTGGAATTCTTGACCGAAAAATCTAAAAATTACGCGGAGCTGGTGCTTCTGCCCGACCTTCTGGCAAAAACCTTTTGCCGGGACGCACCATACGTTTATATTAAGAAAAACGGTGAGCTGATGGATGTCCTCTTGTCGGCCATCGCGGAACGAGACACTCAAGGGCGGGTGACCAGCTCCCTGGCCGTGTTGATTGATATTACCGACCGTAAACGGGCCCAGGAGGAATTGCTCAAAAGTGAGGAGAATTATCGCAAACTGGTCGACATGATCCCGTACGGCGTGGCCGAGATTGACGTTTTTGGCGTCATATTATACTGTAATCCAGCCTATCAAAAAATCACCGGTTACTATAAGAGCCAGTTGCTGGGCAGCGAGATGTTCATAATGCTGCCCGAAGACTCCGATCGGGAAGCACTTCGCCACGAACTAAAGAGACTGGCCGAAGAGCAACCCCTCCCCTATCTCTGGACCGGCAAAAGCCGCACCCGCGATGGCCGGATAATTGACATTGAAGTGGCCTGGGAATATCGACGAAGCAATCAAGGAGAGGTGACCGGGTTCATCTATTTGGTCACCGACATTACCGAACGCAAGCAGACTGAGGCTCAAATTAAAGCGTCTCTTCAAGAAAAGGATGTGCTTCTCAAGGAAATCCATCACCGGGTCAAGAACAACCTCCAGATTATTTCCAGCCTGCTCGACATGACCAGCATGCAAACCAGTAATCCAGAAGCAATTGAATTGCTGGCCGACGCCAAGGCCAAGGTCCACACCATGGCCTTAATCCACAAGCAGCTCTACCAAAGTGAACGGTTTGACCTGATCAATATGGAAAGCCACGTTCGGAGTCTGGCAGATTTTCTGAGTCAGGCTTACCAAGCCACATCCAAAGCAATCCAGGTGTCTATTATTCCGTCCGCGGTCCAACTGACCATAAATCAGGCCATCCCTTGCGCCTTGATTCTAAATGAGTTGTTGTCCAATGCCTTCAAACATGCCTTCAAAAACCGGCCCGACGGAGAGGTTGAAGTGGCTATTAACGAGCCTTCGGAAAACCTGATCATGATTCGAGTGAAAGATAATGGCGCCGGCCTCCCGGAAAAATTGGACACCCAAAATCCAATCAGCATGGGGCTGGAACTGGTAGTCACCCTGGTCCAGGCCCAACTTAATGGAACCATCCGCTTTGAACGGGAAGGCGGCACCGAGGTCATTATGGAATTCCAGGTTCAAAAGGAATGAACGTGTTGCGGGTTACGTGTAGGGAACGGATAAAGAAGTTAAGATTTCTCGCTTCGCTCGGAATGACAAAATGGCTGCATGCAAAAACGTTCTGCGCCCTCGCCGCTTCGGATGTTGTCATTTCGAGCGGAGCGAGAAATCTTAGTACTTGCTCGTCCTGACCCTTCTCGAAAATGGACAATTATGACCGTTCACAGGATAATGCGGAAGACAATATGAAGAACACGATTGATGCCGTTCGGGCTTTTTGGGATGCCAGGCCATTATTGGTTGGCGAAATCGAACAGCCGGTGGGGACCAAAGCCTGGTTTGATGAATTTGATCGGATTAAGACCAACGACGGCTTTTGTGGAGATGTGACGGGATGGGTTCCTAGCGAGGCGGACAACAAGCGGATACTGGACCTGGGATGTGGCCCGGGATATTGGAACCGCCTTTTCGGAAAACTGAATGTCGAATATTATGGAGTTGATATATCAGCAAAAACGGTAGAAATAGCCAGGCTGTCCCAACAACTATATGGCGTTCCGGGTCAAATTACCGTAGGAAACGCAGAACGATTAGATTTTCCAGATGAATACTTTGATTACGTGGTTTCCGAAGGAGTCATCCATCACACGCCCGAAACGCAAGGGTGTATTGATGAGATCTACCGGGTCCTGGTCCCGGGTGGTCAGGCAGCCATCGGGGTCTACTACCGTAATTTCATTTTCCGCTCCCCTTTTCTCTTCAGACAAGTCTTGGGAGCGATGCGGTTTCTCAAAATATCAATGAAGGGGAGAGGGCGAGAGAAAATGGCCTGGGCCGAGACCCCGGAAGATTTCGTCAGGATGTTTGATGGAGCGGATAACCCCATAGGAAAGGCTTACACCAAAGATCAACTGAGGCAGATGTTGTCACACTTCTCCGAAATCAAATTTTCTCGGTACTGTTTTCCTTTGCGCATGGTTAAAGTCAACATACCAAATTATCTGCACAAATTAATTGCTTCCAGCTTTGGGTTGATGATTCTGGTCAAGGCCAAGAAGTAAACGAAATTGACCCGCCGGGAGAAAAGAGTCCCTTGCCCTGGGCTTGGATCATTGGATCATGAGGGGTTTTTATTCATTGTTTGTTTTTTGTTTGATACAAGAGTATAATTTTAATGTCTTAGCCAATATCCTGGAAGTCGACGGGAGCTTGCCCAATTGATCGACCTTGGCCAGGGCGGCGTCCAGGTGGTCCTCGAAGGAAAAGTCTTTTAACATGATTTGTTTTTCTAGTTCCAACCGCTGGACTTCAGCAGTCTCTCTAAGACGCCTTTCCCGAACTTCAGCCGCCCGCACCTCACAGGTGGCTTTCTTAAGTTCTTCAATTTCACTCAAAGCCGTCAGCGCCATCATGTTATGTCTGGCCTTGTCCGCCTCTGATACTGCAACTGTTTGGAGATCATCTTCACTTGATTGATCAGCTCTAATCTTTTGATCTAATTTTCTACCTTTTGATTCTTGGGGGGGCAGAGCTTGGGACAACCCGTCTTGAGAGGGACGATCAACTGGGGCAGGGCCGGCAGTCACAATAACAGGCAAAGATTCCCGCCGTTCCCAAACAATCTTGATGATCCGAATAGTCATCAGTATTCCGCAACTACATACGAGGAAAAGTATCCCGGCCACCAGCAATCCGGCCAGATCAAAATAGTCTGGAGGCAGACTCCGATAGTAGACGTCACTTAAGACGCGCAAAATCAGATAGCCGGAAAGAAAGGCCCCGATCAGAAAGACGAAGACCAAGATGTGATAGAATTTAGTCTTAGACATGGCGAGGATAATAATATTTCATTCGACAAGAAGCAAGAATAAACTGGAGTAACTTGGCGGGTGGCGTAAAAGTCATCAGGGTGATGGTTGTCCCATCAGCGAAGGCCATCAGTGACGGCTTTTACGACTTTAATGAGATAGTTCGCTGGTGAGAAGCAAAAAGGGTATGGGGATGTCACTCAGAGAGTCAATTTCTCATTGAACCGGCACCTGGTCTCAGGTTGTTAACCAGAATGTGGTCACTTAATCGCCGGGCCCAAGCTACGTTTATTTCCGTCCTCTCTTGCGGTTCAGGCCTGGAATGGCGGACAATACCTAAGATCCTTAGGCCGATGTTCATCTTAGCTACGCCCATGGGGAGACGGAATTCAAAGAAGAAAGCACTCCCCTTGGGCATGGGTGGGGCCGGCTCCGGGACCAGGACGCCGATACCGCCTAAAGAAATATTTTTCAATGTAGATACCTTCGGCTCTTGGGTCATAATCTCCCCATGAACCGGATGGACCGCAAAGTTGTCACCGCCAACATTAGAGTTCTCAGAATTTGGCCCGAGATAATCAAAGCATCCACAAAATGTTGGGTTATCTTCCTGGGCGTTAACTATCTCCCTTAGGATGTTGAGGCGCCGGTTGACCAGGTAACCTAAGACGGAATCAGGAATCTGAAAAAGACTCACCTTGATTTCTGAACAAAGCTCGTAGCGGTAGTCCAGGCGAGGGTCTCTACCCTCAAACCGAAACCAGCCAAAGCTTTTTCTGACAAACTGGGTCTGCATCACCCGAAAGGTTTTAAGCGCAGGGTGATCAAATATTATCAAAATGTTTTCATCGCGTGAGAAGTGAGGGCGAGCCTCTATCTCCAGTTCCACCGATGCCCCATTGGCCAAGATAACGAACCCGGCGTACTTCTTATTTTTCGCGAGCAAACCTACCGGCCGCTTATTTTGAATGAAATCGTCTAATATTGCTTTGGGGAGAGTTTCTGTGCGGTAGATTTGCACGACCGAGCTGTCCTGGAATAATGACGCGTTAGGATCAATCGGAATGACCGAGTAGTTTTTCATCTGGTTTTGCTCATCGACTGCCAACATCCTAGCCTCTCATCCGGAACTGGTTAAACTGCAAATGGTTTGAGTTTGGGCCGGATATTTTTACCCACGAACCTCACGGTGTAAACGGCCCTCCTCAACGGCCGTTTTTTAGCCAAAACCATGCATGATGTTAATAGTCGCTACCTGTGAAACAGACGCAACCACTCCTTTTCTTTGCTTGGGCTATCCTCTTTTTGTAATCTTCCATCCGCGGGAGATAACTCTGACAGAATATCTTTCAGTGAGGTGGCCTGGCTGTCTAAGCCGGCTTGAAATTCTTTAAGTCGGACCGGATCGGCGACGGTGGGGACCGATGGCGGCCGACTGACCATGACATCGGAGACCATGTTCGGTCCCAAAACAACGGTTTCATCAGGCCGGTCGATATTAATCATCTCTATTTTATTTTCTAAACAGACAACCGAAGTCGTGGACCCGGTTTTGGACCACACGATAAAGGCCGTTCCCCGCACCCCCATAATGGCCGTGGCTGTTTGGACCCGGAATGACGGCCCCTTAAAACCCTTGAAAAGTTCATTGATAAAGAAGCTAGCTTTGCCTATTTGAACGGTCAACCATCCGGATCTAAGTTTCCGTTTCATATCAGTACGATATTCCGAGACAATCAACCTGGTATTTTCCGCCACGCAGACAACGCTCTCATCATCAAACAGAATTCTTATTTTCCCGTCACTCTCAGTCGTGACTTCGTCACCTTCATATAGTGTGAGGCCCAGTCGCAACGACGCTGGTTGCGTGGCATTTATCGGTTTAAATAGGGCCTGGCCGGTAAGTTTGATCACATTTCCTACTTTTTGGCCGGAGCCGGCTTCTCGTTCCAACAAAACAGATATCTTTTTCTGTTTACCAGCCTCGGCGGTTATCGTATGCTTTATGGGCTGATAATTGTCCAGAAGTATCCGAATAGTAACAGGGCCGGGCGCCAGATCCGAAACAACAACCGGTGATATCCCTTTTTTGATATCATTCACCATCACTTGAGCCCCTGCCGGCAGAGTCTCCACGACTAACGGGCTGCCCGGAGCGATAGTATCTTCGACGTTTATGTTCGACTGACTGGCCGACTTGATTTTGACTGTCACCTGGTGGCTAGAAGTGGATTTTGCCGTTTCCCCGCCCAATCCCTGGCCGTAGACCAGAGTTGAAGGCATGAGAACCATCAGAATGCAGGTAACTAACCATGAATTCTTCATAAGCCCTCTTTTCTGTTTTGGCATGGACTGTCGTTTCGGGTTGATCCCGGTAAAAGGGATACCCGCATTATGCGATGATCTTTTAGGAGAATGAGCAAGTGGCCCTTAGCCAAAAACTAAATGTCACTAGACTTTTATCGCAGCGGAGACCGTAGGACTCGGATGTTTTGCTTGCGGTTGTCACTCCCTGGGTTGACTGCTGACCGTTTCTGTCCCCGCGTGGTTTCCGAGCGAGGGGTGCCCTTCAGGCTCGAAGGCGGCGGTAGGGTAGTTGGCGCCTGCAGTTGTAGCTGGCCGCGGGCCTTAACTTGGAACACCATGCGATTAAGTGGTTTTATACCCTATATTCCCAGTCGTTAAACCAGACTGGTCGAATGACCAAGTCACCCAAGTTGACCATTAATGATTGATTATAATTGACGTTACCCATCGAAGTCAAGACTAAAATGTCGAGATAAGGTATTGGCACGGTATGTAAAAACTGCATGAGGCGAACGCCTCTCCTCAATGACTGTTTATCAATTTATGTAAAAATTATGCAAAAAATGTACCGATCAAAATGAATCAGCAACCTACTGGAATTAAATAATTTAATAGTCCTCCCGGCCAATCGATGTCTCACCATCTGGCAAATCTGCACAGGTTAATATGCAAAATTTAGATATGAGGAGGTTGGCTGGGTTTCTTGTAACAGGGATCACGGTCAGATCGGGTCATTGGCCCAGGCACACTCGAGATGGAAATCCGGTAGAACTGAAAAGTAGAGAAGGGGCCGGGCCAATGAATCAATCATCGATTTTTATAAGACATTATTCTTCGATGACCAGGTTATCCCACTGGCGCATGGCCGGTACGTGAGTGAGAGACGAAAGGAGGAAGGCAGTTTCAGTCGGGCAGCTAACTTGCTAGGCGTCAGCCATCAATTTTAGCTTGCTGCCGATAATATCGTCGGTTATTCGGCGAACCCAGGTGACGTTCAGTTCTACCAGCCCGTCTTGAGTAGGTTTGGAATGGCGCACAACACCTATGACCCTCAAGCCGATGTTCAGCCTGGCCTCACCCAGAGTGAGATTTAGTTCAAAGAAAAATGCTTTTCTTATAGGTGCAGGTATGGCCGACTCAGGAATAAGAACGCCGATGCCGCCTAACGACATGTTCTTCAATGTTGCCTGTGTCGGCTTTTGAGATACAATCTCGTCATGGACCGGATGAACAGCGAAAACGCCGGAGTCCGGTTCGGGGAGATTATCAGGCGGCACTAAATAATCGAAGCAACCGCAAAATGGGTTCTCGGCGGTCTCTTGGTCCACAACTATTTCCCTTAGGATTACGAGGCGCTGGCCGATCAAATATTCCAACACAGCTCCAGGAATGGGAAAAAGATTCACCTCGACGTTTGAGTGAAATCCATAGCGGTAATCCAGCCGGGGATCTCGGCTCTCAAACATAAACCAGTTGAAGCTTTTTCTGACAAATTGAGTTTGCATTACGCGAAAGGGTCTTAGCTTAGGATGATCAAATATAATTAATATGTTATCATCGCGCGACAGGAGGGGGTGAGACTTGATGTCCAGTTCTAAAGTCTCACCAATGCTCCGGACCAATATGCCGGTATGCCGTTGGTTTTTCAATATAATAATTACCGGTCGCCGGTGTTGAATAAAATCGTTTAATATGGATTGGGGTAAACTGTCAACCCGGCGAATTTGTATGGCCGATTCGTCTTGGAACAGAGCCGCCTTGTTCGTAACCGGAATAACCAAATAGTTCTTCGTCGGGCTTTTTTTCTCCGCCGATTCCATGTTGACCTCTCATCCCAAGTGATAGTATCGCAAATATTCTCACATGTTGACTGCATGGCCTTGGCCAGACCAAGCCCGCGCAACATCGGTAGTTCAGACGTCAAAGATAATCCGGGTGAAGTAGTTTCCTTGACGCCGCGTAATCTGCACACCGTGGTAAGTGACGGCCTTGATGTCGTTGACCAGAGGATGCCGGTCAGAGTCCCATCGCTCGCCAACCAGGCCGGCTGATAATGCCGTATCGGTAAAGTGCGTGACGCGGCTGACCGCGGCCAGGAATCCCTCACCTTGGAATAGATATAGAATCTGCCGCAACCAGTTGATCAATAAATCTTCCGGATCATAGCCGGTGACCTCTAAATCCCGTGTTTCCAGTTCACTGATGGTCTCGGGATCAGTGAGCAGTTGGGTCAAGGCCGCCGCCGCGTGTTCAAATAGTTCCGGGTGGCCGCCCCCCCAGACCTCGATCCCGATATCTGCGGTGTGATCTATCAGCCGGAAAAAATCCCTGGGCCTGGGGCGTTGCCGGTTGCCTGTTACGGGTTGCTGGGTACTCGTTACCGGTTTCATGTTACTCGTTGCAGGTTGCTGGGTGCTGATTTTATTCATAAATGAACCCCAAATTCAAGTGTTATGAGATTATAACCAGGTCATTTCCGGTTACCGGTAACATGTAACCAGCAACTCAATGTCGTTGACTTAAGCCGGAGGAAAACACACTGTAAGATTTCTCGCTTCGCTCGAAATGACAAGGAGGACGCACGCAGCAGGTACTATCCTGAATGTACGGCACTTCTGTCATTTCGAGCGAA
>JADFYC010000380.1 GCA_015233295.1 Deltaproteobacteria bacterium
AATCTCCTTTATGGCTCTGAACAACAATAGGATAGAATCTCGTTCCAGCCTTCCTTATATTGTACGCGATCAGCCCGCAGCAGTCAACTCTTAAAGGGGGAAAGTGAATCTAAAGGCCGCCCCGCCGCCATCACGATTCATAGCCCAGATCTGGCCTCCATGCGCCCGCACAATGCCCCGGCAAATGGCCAGCCCCAACCCGTGGCCGGCTTTGCTGCTATCCTTGGTCGTCCGGTAAAACGGGTCAAATATTTTTTCCGCATGATCAGGAGGAAGGCCGGGGCCGCGGTCAGCCACTTCCACCAGGAGGTGGTCATTTTGCTGCCGGGCCGAAATGGACAGGGGGGAACCGGATGGGGTATATTTCAAGGCGTTTTCCATCAGGTTGATAAAAAGTTGTTCCGCCAAAACGCTGTCTAACGGCACCATGGGCAAGTCGGGAGGGAGGGATATGTTTACGGGTCGGTCGGCCAATTGTCTTTCCAACAGGTTTAGCGCCGCTCCAATGACTTCTTCAATCGGTTGAGTTTCTTTGTTTAGTTTGAGAGTTCCCGACTCCAGTTTGGTCATTTTGAGCAGATTATTGATGAGCCGGCTAAGTCTTTCTGCTTCAGCGTAAATGTTCTTGGCCAGTTCTGTTCGCATTTCCGGAAGCAACTGGTCTCCAATCTGGAGCATACTACCGGCCGAGCCCATAATGGCGGCCAGGGGAGTTTGAAGATCGTGAGTAACGGAACTGAGCAATGAAGTCCGCAACCGTTCGGACTCCGTCTCCATCTGGGCCTGTAAAGTCATCGCCTCCAGTCGGTCGACCTCCAGGGCCAGCGCAATCTGTTTGGCGAAGGAATCCAGCAACCGCATCTTCTCGAGGCCCAATAAAGAATCCCGATTTTCCATCAACACCCCCAGTACGCCCACCGGATCATTAATTCCCACCAAAGGCAGATAAAGAAAATCAGTGTCGGGAAGCGTTTGAGTGCCGCGGCCGGCGGCTTGACCCATGTTGAATGTCCACAGGGCGACGCTTACTTCCTTTTCGCTCAAGGATGATGTCTTTAGATTACCGGCCGCGATGGTTAACCGGCCATGTTTGTCGGGTAGCAGGGCCACGACCCGGCACTCGAAGATATCGGCGATATGCTGCGTGGCGATGGTCAGTAGTCGGCCGGCGCCGCGAGTACTGGCTAATTGGCGGCTCAATGATAGCATGGAGGCCGTGCGGCGTTCGTTCAATCGGGCGACTTCCACCTGTTTCCGGGTTAAGGCCGTCAGATGGCTGATGACCACGGCCACGATCAGCATGACCACAAAAGTAATAAAATACTGGGTGTCGGCTACAGCCAGCGTAAACCGGGGCGGGACAAAACAATAGTCAAAGGCCAATACGCTAAGCAGGGAGCCCAGAACAGATGGTCCCCGGCCGCAGCGGATGGCTGTGATGACCACTCCCAACAGGTAAACCATAATTAAATTGCTTAGTTGAAAAACGGGAAGCATCAGAAAGGCGACCGCCGTACAGATTCCCCAGATGAGTAACCCAATGGTGTAGGCCGACCAATTGCTTTTTAGGTTAACCGGGGTATTGGGAGCCTCCGCCTCGCCCTCGGCGTCACCGCTAATGACATAGACATCGATCTCTTGACTCAAGCGGATAATCTCGTCCACCGGACTGCCCAGTATGAGGTCTTTCCAACGCGGCCTGATGGGCTTGCCGATGACCATTTTGGTGACATTCCGGGTGCGAGCGATGCCGACCACGACTTCGGCGATGCGGCGTCCACTCAGGGTGATCGTCTCTGCACCCAATTGTTCGGCCAACTTAAGGTTTTGAAAAGCCCGTTGCCGTTGTTTATCCGTTAGCTCTACCTGGCGCGGCGTTTCCACATACACGGCCAACCAGTGAGCGTGTAACCCGGCCGCCATGCGCTTGGTGGCCCGGATGAGTTTAACTGAGGAAGGGCTCGGCCCGACGCAAACCAACAATCTTTCTGAAGTGGGCCAGGTGGTTTCAATGGCCTGATCCTGGCGATAGACCAGCACCTCGGAATTCACCCGGTCGGCCGTGATCCGCAAGGCCAGTTCGCGCAAGGCGATCAGGTTTCCGGTCCCGAAGAAATTCTGAGCCGCCCATTCGGCTTGTTTGGGGATATAGACCTTGCCCTCTTTAAGCCGTTTGAGCAGGTCGCCGGGAGGCAAATCCACCAGGACCACGGCATCGGCCTCTTCCAAGATCGAATCCGGCACCGTTTCGCGGACCACCACCCGGGTAATCTGAGCCACCACATCATTGAGACTTTCAATATGCTGCACGTTAAGGGTGGTGTACACATCTATGCCCCGGTCCAACAACTCCCGGACATCTTGCCATCTTTTACCGTGCCGCGACCCAGGGGCATTGGTATGGGCCAGTTCATCCACCAGGATTAACCCCGGCTGCCGGGCCAGGGCGGCGTCGATATCGAACTCCTGCAGCTTCACCCCCTTGTACTCCATCCGGCTGTGCGGAATGGTCTCCAGGCCCTGCAACAATTCTTCCGTCTCAACTCGGCCATGTGTTTCTACAACTCCCGCGACGACATCCAGTCCCTCGGCCAGTTGGAGGTGGGCTTCTTTAAGCATGGCATAGGTTTTACCGACTCCGGGGGCGGCGCCGAAGAATATGCGCAGCTTGCCCCGGTGCTTTTGGCGTTCTTCCTTCTGAACATGGGCCAGGAGGACATCAGGATCAGGTCGTTTTTCACTCATCGAAGGCATAGAGGTTATAGTCATCTCTCCAGGGTTAATGTCCCTAATCCCATCATCGTCCCTGATATGCAGTTATCGCGTCCAAATCAAGGTTAAGTTTTAATACGTTGACCCGCGGCTCCCCCAGGAGACCGAGTTGCCGACCTTCAACGTGTCGCAGGACCAGTTCTTGAACCTGTTTCTCCGGGAGTCTTCGCTGGTGGCCTACCCGGGCCGCCTGATACATGGCAGCAGCCGGACTGATGTGGGGATCCAAACCGCTGCCGGAAGCTGTGACCAGGTCCACCGGAACCGGCTGGGTCGTGGCGGGATCTTCCTTCTTAATTGCCGCAATTCGGGCCTTAACCCCATCCAGCAGGGCCGGATTGGTCGGGCCTAAGTTGGAACCCGAAGAAGACGCGGCATTATATGGAGACGGACTGGTGGCTGACGGCCGGCCCCAAAAGTATTTGGAATCATCAAAGGGTTGCCCGATAAGCTCCGAGCCGGCGATTTTGCCTTGCCGCACGATCATGCTTCCGTTAGCCTGCCGGGGAAAGCAAATTTGGGATAACCCGGTCACCAGCGCCGGGTAAATAACACCCGTAATCAAAGTCAGGCCAACCAGCAATAAGATGGCCGTCTTAGTCAAATTCCATAATTCTCTGGTCATGATAGCCGGTTTCATTGTTGCCCGGAAAAGGGCCCCGGAACGTCAAGAGATCGCCAAGGCCGATTCCGAAATGGAGATGATCATTGGCCTGGCCCAGTCCTCGGATCAAGAGTTAGCTCTTATTTTTAGACGCCCCATGGAAGTAGAACCCGACAAAATTAAGGATAATGAGGTCTATGTCACTTTTTACTCCCCTCGCCAAGGCATCCCGCCTAAACTGGTTTCCAATCACTATCGTTTTCCGCTTGTAAAGATTGGACTATACCAACGTATCGTGGCTTTGCTCAAAGTGGTTGAATACGAATTATCAGACCGGAGAATCACGGTTCATTTTGGCTGGCCCATGTCCTCCTGT
>JADFYC010000381.1 GCA_015233295.1 Deltaproteobacteria bacterium
AGGCCATAGTAATTATTAGGCGATAAAACGATAACCTTCATCTTAGGCCCTAAAAGATGTTGCGAATAGCGAGTCGGATGTTAAATATTAAACACAATCATCTAGTTGCGAAACATAAATCCCCAAAAACCGGAACTCGTCACAAAATGTCGATGACCCGCAATCCGAAACACGTACCGTCTCATGTCCTCAGCCGACGCCATAGGGTAGACCGGGGTCACAGTGAAAGAAGCCGTATTTTATCCCGTTATAAAGGTTGGAAAAGCGGATAGCAGACAATTTTTCATTAAAGTGCCGTCGGATGAAGGCATAGGACATGTCACCTATGTTATTGATTAAGTCTATGTCGGTCAGCAACCGCCGAAGTAACGGCTCCAGCGTGTCCTCGGTGATCCGGACTATTGGGCAATCAGGAAAATAACTAAGTACATGGGGGTTTACGCTGGACAGGCTGACATGCCCCATGGCCATGGATTCTACCGAGTTCAGCCCAAAAGTGGGGGTGCCCATTTCATCATAGGTGATGTGCCCTCGGGCCTTCCGGTTCAGGCAGACCTTATTGGACACCCCTTCGACCACGTCTACTTCCACTCGAAATTCCTTTTGCAGTCTGGCCATCACTTCCAGGAACAGGGCCGTCTTTTTGATCTCACGATTAGTCGGGGCATGGACGACCCGGATGACGTCTCCCGGTTTCAACCGGTCAACCCGAGAAAAAGATGCGGGGTCAAAGAACTGCTGGACATGGTAATAGCGCAAGGGTAAGGGGAAAGCCAACGTCCAGCCGTACCCCACCAGGGCCGGGATATTTTTCTTCAAATGCCACAAGAAAAGCCGCTCGTGATTGAGCCGGAGATCGGACCCGAAATATTGCATCAAGCAGTTTCGTTCGTTGAGTATCTGGTCGAAATCCAACCCCGGCAGGTTGACGGCCTGGCGGCCGATATGGAAAAAATCAGCCTGCGTCACCAGGTCATAGACTTCTTTCAGGTCTGAGAGTAGCGGGCGGCCCTGTTGATCCTGCAGGATGATATCGCGGTCATATTGAAGAAAGTCATCTTGAAAAATGACGCACCGGGCTTTATGGGGAGTATGTGCGTTCAAGGCCCGCATCAATTTGGTCAACTGACCGGCAATGTTAAAATCGGAATAAATCAGGACGTTAAATCCGGCTTTCTTGGGCCGGTCCTCCGGCGCCACGTGCTTGAGAAAAAGATCGGCCACCGCGGCGTCAGGGGTAGCCGGTGCTTTATCCGGCGCGGGTCTGGCCCCTCCCAGTTCCACTTTGGGGACACTGACACCCTCAATCTCAATCAATTCCCGGTGAATTTCCGTCTGGTCAGGATTAACATCCAGGGACTTCCGCCACACCTCGACTGCCTTGGCCTGATCTCCCGACTTGAGGTAGACCTGGCCCAGCAGGTTGAGCACGGCCGGATCTACCACGCCCCCCTGATAAGCGCTGGTCAGCAACTCCAGGGCATCGCTATCCCGACCTGTCCGTTGATATAACAGGCCAAGGTTAAATATTGATTTACCATGACCGGGATGGATTTCCAGGGCTCGGGACCAGACCGTCTCGGCCGCGTCCCACATGTCCTTCCGTCCATAACAAACGCCCAATTCATTCAAGATATCCGGTGAGTTCTTGTCCAGCCGGGCCGCCTTGGTCAGGTAAGTCAGGGCCAGATCGATTTTGTTCGTGTCCAGAGCCAGCCGTCCCAGCCCGAGATGGACTCCCGGATGGCCCGGCGCCATCTCCAACGCCCTGGCATAATAAGTATTGGCCTGAACCCGTTGCCCAGACTTGAGGTATTCATCGCCAATTTGGCAGGCCGTATCAGCGTCCGGTTGAGCCTCAAATCGGCCGGTGAGTTCTTTCAGTTTGTCCATAGGAACGTCATCTCAAATGGAGTCAATCGACGATCTGTCTGACCAAATCCACCAACATCCTCTGATGCTGCGGAGACGGCGCCGGGGTCATATCAAAAGCCCGGCCCTCGATCAATTCCCACCGTTCATCTTCCGGCCAATCCAAATAGTCGGCGTAAGTGAGCGATCGGTTGGAATCCAGCGTTGATTTCATGCCTTGTCCTCAATAATGGGCATTTTCATCCATCAGTCTGCATCCAGGCCGCAACGCCGAACACGGCATCCAGATCCACCACTAATCCAGGCAAGGTGGCCACTTCTTGATCTCCCCGCCCGGCCCGCGTAATCGGGGCGCCGTATTGCCCATTCTCACCCAATAAACGGATAATCAGGGTGTTATCCGAGGGCCGGATGATCCAGTATTCCTTGACTCCCTTTTTCTCATACAAAGCCGTTTTGGTGATCTGGTCTTTTGAGGCGGAGGAAGGAGAAATGATCTCCACCACAAAGTCAGGCGCACCCCGGGACCCACGGGCATCGATTTTTGACCGATTACAGATGACCGCAATATCGGGTTGGACCACCGTCTTGATCCTAAGGTCATCCTCATCGCCCTCAGGCAGCCGGACGTCAAAGGGAGCGACATACACAACACATGCCCGGCCAACCAAAAAATTGGCGATCTGTCTAGCCAACTCCACCAACATCTGTTGATGCTGCGGAGACGGCGCCGGGGTCATATCAAAAGCCTGACCCTCGATCAACTCCCACCGTTCATCTTCCGGCCATTCTAGATAGTCGGCGTAAGTGAACGATCGGTTACAATCCAGCGTTGATTTCATGAAAATAACCTCCCGGTTGAAGACGGGCTGAAAACAAATTCAGACACCTTGATCCAGCAGCCGTGAAATCAGACGAACAGCCGCCACCGAGTCGTTGGCGTACCCATCGGCTTCTATTTTATTGGTGAAAGATTCATTGACCAGGGGGCCGCCCAGGACGATCTTGGCGGTTAGATTACGGCGACGGACCTCCTGGACCACGCCGGCCATTTCCATCATGGTCGTGGTCATCAAAGCCGACAGACCAATGATATCGGCTCGAACCTTTTCAGCTTCGTCCACGATCTTGCCGGTGGCCACGTCCTTGCCCAGGTCGATGACCTTAAAGCCGTGATTACGCAGCATCAAGGCCAGGATGTTTTTGCCGATATCATGGATGTCGCCCTTAACCGAGGCCAGGACCACCACCCCTTTGGCGCTCTGGGCCTGCCGCTCCAACATGGGCTGGCGCCGTTCACAGGCGGCCTCCATGGCCTGGGGTGAAGTAATCAACTGGGGCAGAAAATACTCACCCCGGTCAAAGAGTTCGCCCACCTGATTGATGGCCGGAATAAGGACCCGGTCGAGCAATTCAAAAGCCTCCCGGCCGTCGGCCAGGGCCGTGTCGACCAATCGGAGGATGCCCTGACGATCACCATCCAGTACGGCCTGGGTGAGCAGCTCGGTCACATCTTGGCCGGCTTCAACCGGTGGCATCTTCTCCCCGGATTTCGCCCCGGCCGGACCCGACTGCTTCATCATGTCGATATAGGCGAAGCCACGTTTATCCCGCCCGGTGAGGACGTCACAGGCCGCTCTTACGGCCGCGAGCATCTGGGAATTGGGATTAATATTAACCAGGCTTATTCCGGCCTGGGCGCACATGGCCAAAAATGCGGCATCCAGCACTTCCCGGCTGGGCAATCCAAAGGACACATTACTCAACCCGACCATGGCCAGCAGACTCATCTCCGTGACCACCCGCCGGACGACCTCAATCGTCACAGCGGGAGCCTCGGGCGACGCGCTGACCGTCATGACC
>JADFYC010000382.1 GCA_015233295.1 Deltaproteobacteria bacterium
CATTGCTTCATCTTCGGCTCTGACGGAAATAATCAGGGGCATGACCTTAGAAGAAGCGGAAAAACTTACAAATAAAGAAATAGCCCAGTATTTAGGTGGGTTGCCCAAGGAAAAGATGCACTGCTCAGTTATGGGCCAGGAGGCCCTGCAAGCCGCTATCGCCAATTATCGGGGTATTCCGATTAAGAAAGAGACGGAAGGGAATATTGTTTGTGAGTGTTTCGGCGTGACCGACAAGGAAATCATCCGGGTGATCAAAGAAAACAAGCTGACCACCAGAGAAGAGGTGACCAATTTCACCAAGGCCGGTGGCGGTTGCGAGTCGTGTCACCAGAAGATTGAAGATATCCTGGCCCAGGTGCTGGCTGCCAAAGAAATCCAGACCATCCCCACCAGACCGGATCGGAAACTAACCAATATTCAGCGGATTCGTTTGGTCCAAGAAGTCATGGACCGGGAAATCTCTCCGGCCCTCAAAGCTGACGGCGGTGATATTGAGCTGGTGGATATCGAAGGCAAGCGGGTCCTGGTGGCCCTCCGGGGTACGTGTTCCACCTGTGCGGCCTCCCAGGTGACTCTGAAAGACTATGTGGAAACAAAGCTCCGGGAACTTATTGAAGATGATCTGGTGGTGGAGGAGGTGTCTTAATGAAGGTAATTTATCTAGATAACAACGCCACGACCAGGGTAGATCCGCTGGTGGTCGAAGCCATGCAGCCATATTTCTCCGAGCTTTATGGCAACCCTTCGAGTATGCACTCCTTTGGCGGTCAGGTGGCCCAAAAGCTTCAGTTTGCGCGGGAACAGACCGCAGCTTTGTTGGGAGCCGATCCCAGTGAAATCATCTTCACCAGTTGCGGTACGGAAAGTGACAATGCGGCCATTAAGGGGACTCTGGCCTCCTATCCGGAAAAGAAGCATGTGATTATTTCTCGGGTGGAGCACCCAGCCGTACTTAACCAGGCAAAATACTTGACTAAGGCCGGGTATAAAGTGACTGAACTGGGGGTGGACCGAGAAGGCCGGCTGAATCTGGAGCAACTAAAAAAGTCTTTGACCGACGACACGGCCATGGTCAGCCTGATGTGGGCCAACAATGAAACCGGGGTTGTTTTTCCCGTGGAAGAAATCGCGGAACTGGTCAAAAGCCGGGGCGCGGTGTTCCATACCGACGCGGTTCAGGCGGCCGGTAAGATCCCCATCAACCTAAAAAAAAGCCAGATTGATTTCCTGTCGTTATCCGGTCACAAACTCCATGCTCCCAAAGGCATTGGGGTATTGTACAAACGCAAGGGCGCTCGTTTTACCCCCTTTATGGTTGGTGGTCATCAAGAACGGGGACTGCGCAGCGGCACTGAGAATGTGCCATATATCATTGGATTAGGCGTGGCTTGCCAGTTGGCCGTGGATCGGATGGAAGACGAAAACACCCGGGTTAAGGTCCTCCGGGATAAATTGGAAAAAGGATTGATGAGCGTTGTCCCAAATGTTTTCATCAATGGTGGCGGCGCGCCCCGCTTGCCCAATACTCTGTCCATCTCCTTTGAGTACATTGAAGGCGAGTCTATTTTGCTGATGCTAGACAAGCTGGGCATTTGTGCTTCTTCAGGTTCAGCCTGTACCTCGGGGTCGTTGGAGCCTTCCCATGTCTTGCGGGCGATGGGCGTTCCCTTCACCGCCGCGCACGGGTCCATCAGGTTCAGCCTGAGCTACTTTAATAATGAAGAAGAGATTGATTTCGTGCTGGCTGGGGTGCCGCCGATAATTGAAAAATTGCGGGCTATCTCTCCGTTCTGGAAACCGGGAACGAGCCGGCCTGCGGCGGCGTGTTCATGATAGGTATTTCCACGGCCTGGCGGGCAACGGGGGCGACCAGCGGAGAAGGGCTTTTGACGGCCATGGATGAGTCGGGTGTCGAAGCCTTGGAACTGGAATACCGCATCTCTGCACCGGTGTTCAACCAATTGGTTCCATTGCTTAAGACATCTCGTCGTCCCGTCATCAGCATTCACAATTTTTGCCCTATTCCTCCGGACGTTCCACCGGATAAGGCTTCCGGGGATTTATTCTCCTTAGCCAGCCTGGACCAGGACATCCGGAAGGAAGCCGTCAAGTGGACCACCCGCACCCTGGAGAAGGCCAACGATCTGGAGGTGGAAGTGGTGGTGCTTCACTTGGGGCAGGTGGACATGGACACAAATTTACCGGAGGTCAGGACGGCTTTTTCCAATAAGGAAATTACACTAGAAGAAGCTCGGCTCAGGGTGGCCCAGCCTGTTCCGGAACGTCAGGCTAAGGCCCCCAAACACCTGGATGCCGTCCTGTCCAGCCTGGATCGACTGGTCAACGCCGCGGCCAGACTGCACGTCCATCTTGGCCTTGAAAACAGAAATCACCTTAGGAACATCCCGACTTATGAGGAACTTGATCTAATCTTGAAAACGTTTGCCGGCGCTCCTCTGGGGTATTGGCACGACGTCGGCCACGCCCAGACGGTGGAGTTGTTGGGTGGTCCCCCTCAGTTGGAGACACTTGAGAAATACAAAGGTCGCACTCTGGGCCTTCACTTGCACGACACCGAAGGACTACGGGATCATTTGGCTCCAGGCCGCGGCGAAGTGTACTTTGAGGGATTGGCCAAATATATGAAGGACATCCCCCGTCGAGTGATGGAGGTGAGCCGGAGAGTGACGGCCGAAGAAGTCCACCAGGGAGTCCAACTCCTGCAGCGGATTGGATTATGAGTATCTGGTGACTTGTTACTCGTTGCTTGTTGCTGGTTGTTTTCAACGAGTAGCCGGAAACAAGTAACCAGCAACCGGGAGAGAGGTGCCTCACATGTCCTTGCCGGATTCTGACGAACAAAGTAAATTTCACCCCTGGGCATTGGTCCTTATGGGGTCGATTATTTCGTCTTTGATTTGCGTCGGCCTGCTTTTTTTCTTGCGCATGGAGGTGACCCCGTTGGTCGAAAAAATGGCTTACCTGGATCAGCAGGCCTTGCAATTGACCCATGGGATGGACAGACAGATGGTTCAGCTCGGCCATGATCGGATGACAATAGAGGAAGCCCGAAAACTATTAGAAAAAAGTCAGTCCGTGATCCAAGATTACATTGTTGAGAACATCAAGAATAAAGGGATGGTTCGGTTGAACGACAAGAACATGCAAAGAATTGACGAAACCTTTCTTGTCGCTCAATTGACGGCCACCACCCAGGGGACTGGAATCAAGCTGTCAGGTCTGGTCATCAATTCCAGCCGGTTGGATTATCGGGGAATTAAGTTTTTGGTGAGCGTCTCGTCCCAGGAAACCGACATATATTTAGGCGAACTAGCGGCCGGCGGCGTCGCAAATTTCGAAGTCAGCCTGCCAAATATATCCCTATCAACCACCAAGTCTGCCAAGGTGACTTACCTCACCGGAGGGGTTTATCTTGGTGGCGGCCAGGTGGTCAATCGCAAGGGGGAACAGGCGGAAGCCGGGAGGTGAGCTATTGCCACCGGTAAGCCTCGTTGACTCGAACCATACCTCAGCTTGACTCCAACTTAGTCGCACCCAAAACGTAATCTTACATTCCCCCTAAATGATGAGCCTCTTGCAAAACTCTTCGAGAGGTTTTTTCTTAACTTAGTGCATACCCAAAATATGCCATATTAGTCCTGCTTTTTTGTTGTATTATATGATATTATATAGTATAATAGCTCTCAATATACA
>JADFYC010000383.1 GCA_015233295.1 Deltaproteobacteria bacterium
ACCGGCCGCCCCCACCCCAGGAAAGATAACCCGGGCCGCGGCCAGGATTTCTCTCCGGTCTGAGGTAATCTTTGCTTCAAATCCAAGGTTGTTCACCGCCCGCAGCACACTGGTCAAGTTTCCGGCGCGGTAGTCAATAATGGCAATCACCTGTTGTTTCCTTTTCTAATACTTATAAAAACCACGACCGCTCTTCACTCCCAAATACCCCGCGTCAACATACTTCTTGAGCAGGGGACAAGGCCGATATTTGGGGTCACCCAGACCTGAATGCAGAACCTCTAAGATGGCCAAACATGTATCCAGTCCGATAAGGTCGGCCAGGGCCAGAGGCCCCATGGGATGGTTCATGCCCAGCTTCATCACGGCGTCAATCGCCTCGGCCGTGCCCACGCCCTCATAGAGGGTGTAAACAGCCTCGTTGATCATGGGCATAAGTACCCGGTTAGCGATAAATCCCGGGAAATCATTGGCCTCCACCGGAGTCTTGCCGAATTTGAGGGACAAGGCATTGGTCAATTCCAACGTCTCTTGATCCGTGGCCAGGCCTTTAATGACTTCCACAAGCTTCATCAATGGAACAGGATTCATAAAGTGCATTCCAATGACTTTTTCGGGACGCTTGGTGGCCGAAGCTATTTTGGTAATGGAAATGGATGAAGTGTTACTGGACAAGACTATCCCGGGGCGGACGATCTGATCCAACTGTCTGAAAATATCCAGCTTGAGGGCCAGGTTTTCGGTCGCTGCTTCAACCACGAAATCCGCATCCGCCATGGCGGCCAGATCTGTAACACCGACAATTCGGCCCATGATATCACTTTTTTCGGCGGCGGAGATCTTTTCTTTCTTAACCATCCGATCTAAGCTTTTCTCAATGGCCCCTTTCCCCCGGGTGACGAACTCTTCCTTGATGTCACTCATGATCACTTTTAATCCGGCCGCCGCAGCCACCTGGGCGATGCCCGACCCCATTTGGCCGGCTCCCACTACGCCAAAGATTTTAACCTCCATCACTATCTCCTTTTGTTGGTTTCTTTTCTAGATCTGATCATCCGATCGTAGTCGTCTGAAATTAAAATTTTCCATTTGGTCGACAAAAAGTGTAACGCAGAGGACGTCGATATCTCTTAGAAATGGCTATTCCTCATGAATATTATCGGTTACTTCAAGACCATCCCAGGCGGGCAGGGCGATTCCCGGCCGAGCCGGTGGCCTCAATCGGGCCGAAAAGATGAATGTGGCCGACATGGCCAGGGCCGTACCGCTGATGATCCAGGGATTGGCCAGACTCTTTACATTCAGGGAGAGCGCCGGCGTAGTGACCGAATCGACCTGCCAGAAGAAGACAGCCAACAACAGGCCAACGGCAAAATTGGCCCAGATCATGGTAATGCCCGTGATTGGAGTACTAAAAGATCCTTTCGGCTGTCCTTTCCAACGGCCGATCATTTGGAGGAAAGCCACCACGAGCACACTGACGGCAAATACTTGGCCATCGAACGTCTTATGGGAAATGTGGAAGAGAAGAACACAAAAAGCAAACAACCCGATGAACGTACGCCAAGCTCGAAACTTGAGGTCTGTGATCTCTTGTTCGGAGAGTTCGGTGTCGGTTTCTTTCCCGTTCCAAAAGCCGACGTAAGCTTCGCTGAAAATCCCTGAAGAACCAAAGACGATCATGAGCGGCAGAAATAGCCCAAGGCAGTCCAGGAAGGCCCGGTACGGATAACCTCCCAGGACTCCGGCCAGAAAGGACACAATAAAGCCGGGTAGAGCGCATTCGGCCAAGGCGTAGCCGGGGCGGTTTACCGTGATGATGGTCGACGTCGCGGAGCCAGGCCGGTTAATCCAAAAAGCCATGATGGAGGCCAACACCCAGGAACCGGTGGCCAGCATATAAGTCATCGGCGGCAAAGTCTGGACTGAATCGACGGCCATGACAAAGCTGGCTATGGCTAGACCCAGTCCCCCGGCTAGGGCGGCGGCCCGTTTTAACCCGACAATCCGGCCGGAGTTGCTCAATCTGTGTATGTCCGGGAAATACATATACAAAAGCAACAAGGTCAGACCGCCTAAGATAAACAGAGCCGCGGCTATTTTTGCGTCGGAATAGACATACAGATGGACCGTATAACTGAACAAGGCAAAGGGGATAAGATGATAACAGACCACCTTCAAGAAGGTCCGATAAGGCAACTGAGACTGTTCTCCGCACAGAATGGCGATGCCGCCTCCTCCGCCCAAAAACACGTTAATTGGCAAGATCAGCAGCAAAAGAATAATATTCTGTTCGTTCAAAGTGAATCTGAACGGCAGGCGATGGACAACGGCTTGTATCTTCTGCCCCAGCTTATTTCGCTGGAAATAAAGCTCCATTAACTGAAAGAGCGGCGGAATTTGTTCACCATCAGATAGGTGATGTTTTCTCAGAATCTTGCCCACCTGGCGTTGGAACAAGCCCATCAAGATGGGAGAATGTTTTCCCAGGAGATAGCCTAAGGATAGAAACAGGCAAGTGGACACGTAGGTGGCGACGATACCGACCAGCCCGGTTAAAGACATGAGAGCTGTGGCAATACCGCCGCCATTGACATATGGTATGGCCAGGGCGATACCATAGACAAAACTGATCTGGACTATCCGCCAGGGCTCAAATCTCAGGTTATGGATCAGGAATTCTATCTTCTGACCTACAGAGTGTCCTGGTACGTCGGCGATGATGTACCAGAGCATCAGCCCCAGGAGAAACCAGGTTCCGACAGTTGTTAACACATTCCTTATCTTCATTATTACTTACGGTGAATACCGCCCCTTTTTTTTGTCGGCTGCGGCCGAGGTATACAAAGACACGGCTATAATTGACGCTTCAGAGGGCGCCTGTTGCTGGTTACTCGTACTTGTTTCTGGTTATCTTCAAACGAGTAACCAGCAACAGGCGCCCTCTGAAGGTGACGGTTATGGCCGTTCGAGGTGCAATTATCAATGGCCGGTAACGTGGCTGATCCGGCCGGAGATGCGAAATCTTTTTGCTACTTTTGCATCACGGTTAGGGATTTTCTTCAACTGTGATTTTCTGGCTATCCCACTCGGGCAGCGCGGTCCCTTGTCCGGCCGGTGGCCTTAACCGGACCGAAAAGATGAATGTGACCGACATGGCCAAGACTGTGCCGCCGGTTATCCAGGGATTGGCCAACAAGCCGGATGCATCCAGGGGAATGGCGGGTGTGGTGACCTGGTTGACTCGCCAAAAAAAGACGGCCAAGAGTAAACCTGCCATGATATGGGCCCAGCTCATGACCAGGGCCGGGGTTCCAAACCAACCAACCGGGCATCCTTCCAGCCGGGTCTTTCGACCAATCAGTTGCAAGATGGCTACGACGAGCAGGCTGACGGCAAATACCTGGCCGTCGTAAACCTTGTGGGATATCTGAAAAAGAAGAACGCAGAAGGCAATCAATCCGATAAAGGTCCGCCAGGCTCGAAATTTGATGTCCTCGATTTCTTCCTCAGATGGCCTGGTTACCGATTCATGCCCATTCCAATAGACGACGGTTGATTCGCTGAATAGCCCGGAAGAGCCGAAGAGAATCATTATCGGCAGGAACAGGCCAAGACAGTCCAGAAAAGCACGATACGGATAACCGCCCAGGGCCCCGGCCAGAATGGCTACGATAAAGCCGGGTAGGGCGCATTCGGCCAGGG
>JADFYC010000384.1 GCA_015233295.1 Deltaproteobacteria bacterium
CACACACAGCAGCATCTCGGGATATTTTATCCGCACCTGCCGAAGCGTTTCTAACGTTTCTTCCGGATTAGCAAAAGGATCGCCCGGTCCGGCAATCCCGACCACCGCAATATTGGGCTTAACTTTTATAACCGCGTCCAGATAGACCATGGCCTGATAGGGCGAGAGGATCCCGCTGGTCACGCCGGGGCGGCTTTCATTGACGCAATCGAATTTCCGGTTGCAGAATTTGCACTGGACGTTACACCGGGGCGCCACCGGCAAGTGGATTCTGCCGAAGGTATGCCGGGCTTTATCGTTGAAACACGGATGCGCGGACAAGTTCATGGTGTGTTACCTCGCTGGGTGCGGGACAAAAACTACCTCCAAAAGGCATAACGCGAGAGAAGTGGAGGGCAGCGGTCTCAGAGCACCATTCGGAAATCAAAAAAACATCTGCGTTCATCTGGGAAATCTGCGGATTAGTTTCTGCCTACCAATTGATAAAACTCGTTGAACTCAGGTCACATATAGGAATACCCGACCGCAGAGGTTTCCTGTCTTTTTTCAAGAATGGTATTCACAATGCGGTCAAATAATTGCTGGGCTCCGCCATATCCCACATGCAGGATTCTGGGACCGCCGACCCGGTCGTGAATCGGGAACCCGACCCGCACCAGGGGGACGTTGAGCCGCCGGGCCATGGCGTATCCTTTGCTGTGGCCGATAACGAGGTCCGGCTGAAGGTCTTGGGCCGCCTCCTCAATGGCGGTGAAGTCGGCACCTTCCATTATCCGGATGCCCTTTTCAGAATGATCCGGAACCACGCCCTGAATTGTTTCGGTCAGCAAACCGCTTTTTCCGCCGGAGGCACACAGAACCGGAGTGATCCCGATTTCAGACAAAAATGCAACTAATCCTACGACCAGGTCTTCTTCGCCGTAAACAACAGCCCGGGCGTCCATGACGTACTTATGGCCGTCGACATAGGCATCTACCAGACGCTCTCTTTCTGTCACGTATTTTTCCGGGGTCGGTTTTCCCGTAATGAGCTCAATGGCCCGAAAGAGGGCGTCGCTCTCATTCACCCCGATGGGCAGCCCCAGGCTGTGGCAAGGCCGGCCATGACGTTGGCTTAGAAGCTTGCCGGCGCTATTTTGCCTGGCCAATATCCGGCCAAATTCCAAGGTGGCTGTAGACTCGCCCATCCGGGCAATATCGCTGACCGGGGTGCCGCCAGCCGGGATGCGGTGATATTCGGTCCAGGGCGCCCCGTCCAGGGTCTGAGAATAATCGGGCAGCATCACAAACGGAGCACCAAAATCCGATAAGATACCCTTTAAATGCCTCAGATCCGCCGGAGACAACATGCCCGGAAAAATATTGATCTGGTCCGTGTCCCGCTCCCGCTGGACGGCCAGGACATCCACCACCGCTTTTACGGCCCCGTGAAAACCATCGATATGGGTGCCGCGATAACTGGGTGTGGGCACCTGGGCGATTGGGGGTACTTCATCCGGATTATTCGTCTCCAGATATTTCCGAATGAACCCTGGCACATCGTCACCGATGGTCTCGCTCAAACAGGTGGTGGCCACGCCGATGAATTCCGGCTTGTACTGGCACCTGATATTGTCCAGGGCCACCTTGAGATTGGCCTCACCCCCGAAGATAGCCGTTTGCTCGCCGAAGTTGGAACAGGCCACGTCTACCGGTTCCTTGAAATGGCTGATCAGGTACCGGCGAATATAGGTGGAACAGCCCTGCGAACCGTGGAGCAGAGGTATTGCCCCCTGGATCCCTTTGAACGCCAGGGAGGCGCCCAACGGAGTGCAAAGTTTGCAGGCATTTCGGCTGACAACATATTCTTCATTGGTCTCGGAAAGCATCGTCTCACTCCCTGCCGGATGAGGTTACTTTTGGGGGTGTCAACTTCCAGACCGGACTCATCACGGTGCCGTAGACTTCTTGGGCAAAGTTTAACATCCCGACATAACCGGCCAGCGGTATCTTGCGCTCGTGATTGTGATCGCAAAAACCTATCCCCATCTTATAGGCGATGGGCCGTTCCTTGACTCCGCCAATAACCAAATCTGCCTTTTTTTCAATGACATATTTGGAGAGTTCGAGCGGATTGGCATCATCTACGATCACGCATCCGTCATCGCACATGTCACGCAAAACTTCATAGTCTTCCTGAGTTCCGGTCTGGGAGCCGGCCAGGACGACGCTCATTCCGATATGCCGCAGGGCTTTGATCAATGAAAAAGCTTTGAAGGCCCCGCCCACATAAATGGCGGCCTTTTTCCCTTGCAGGGCCTTCTTGATCTTGGCCAATCGGGGTTGGACCTGGGTGATCTCGTGGCGCACCAGTTCTTTGGTCCGGGCCATGATGTCAGGGTTATCGGCAAAATGTCCGGCGACGTCATAGAGCGCCTGGGACACATCTTCGATGCCGAAGTAAGACACCCGGATAAACGGAATGCCGTACTTCTCCTCCATCATCTTAGCCAGATAGGTCATTGAGCCGGAACACTGGACAACATTCAAGGCGGCCCCGTGGGAGCGTTTGACATCGGCCACCCGACCGTCACCGGTGATCACGGAGACCACCTGGACACCCATCTTTTGATAGTAGTCCTTGATAATCCAGGCTTCCCCGCCGATGTTGAACTCGCCCAAAATGTTGATGCTCTGGGGGCCGATTTCATCGGTCGCGCCTGTCCCGACCAGGTTAAACAGAGCCTCGCAGGCGGCTTTGTAACCATCCTTCTTGGTTCCTTTAAAACCCTCGGAGTGGACCGGCAGGACCGGGATACCCTTTTCGGCGCTGACCCGTTTACAGACCGCGTCCACATCGTCGCCGATGATGCCGACAATGCAGGTGGCGTAGACAAAAGCGGCCTGGGGAGAATGCTTATCGATTAAAGTGGTCAAGGCCTGGTAAAGCTTCTTCTCTCCGCCGAAGATGACGTCCTTTTCCTGCAAATCCGTAGAAAAACTAAGCCGGTGTAATTGTGGACCTGATGACAGCGCTCCTCTGATATCCCAGGTGTAGGCGGCGCAACCTATGGGACCGTGAACCAGATGCAGGGCGTCGGCGATGGGGTAAAGCACCACCCTGGAACCGCAGAAGACACACGCTCTCTGGCTGATGGATCCGGCCAGGCTCTGTTTCTCACAGGTCATGGAAAAAGGTTCGGCGCCCTTTTCGTAGATTTGATTCTCTCGTTCTTTGAGTATCGAAATCGCGGCCATCGTCATGCCCCTTTTTTTACATCACCAATTCAAATTCGGTTTCAGTAGAGTCTCTGTCTTGGCGATCCAGGATGGCATCGAGTATCTTTTCCAGCAATCTCATGGCGCCCCGGTATCCTACGGTCGGGAAATAGCTGTGTCCGATCCGGTCCAGAATGGGAAAACCAAACCGGACAAACGGAATATCTTCATCCCGGGCGATATATTTAACATAAGTGTTCCCGATCAGCAGATCCACCGGTTCTTGCTTGACCCACTGATGAAACAGAAACATGTCGCCGGCCTGTCTGACGTTGACCGGATAAGGGGAATCTTTGGTGATTTCCCGGATTCGTTTTTCAAACTTCTTGCCCGGCGTGCCGGTGACGATATGGATCGGCCACATATCGATGGAAACCAGAAACGAAGCCATGGAAATGAGTTGATCCGGATCGCCGACCAGGCCG
>JADFYC010000385.1 GCA_015233295.1 Deltaproteobacteria bacterium
TGGCTTCCAGTTCAATCGGCTCCATCCGGGCCAGGACGGAAGTCACTTCAATGCCGCTGGGGTTATAAAAATTTCCAAAACGCATCCCGGGGCTGTACAGCTTTTCCAGGTAGGGCACCATTTCTCGGTATGTCCCCTGGTGGAAGTGGATGTAGGCCATGCCCCAGTAATAGGCGGCCCGGGGTAAGATGGCGTTTTGGAAGCCCATGGCCGTGCTGAGTCGGTCGAGCACTTCCTTGGCTTCGTCTAAGCGCCCCGTCTCCAGTAAGATAGACCCGAAAACAGCCTGGGCCCAGACAATGATATGCTCAGCTTCGGTTTTTTTAGCCGCTTCCATGATGGCATTGACCATGCCCAGGGCGCGCGGAATCCGTCCGGTCAGGGCGTAGCAGTGGGCCAGCAGGATGCACACCCCCAGTGAGACCGGGTCATTGGGCAGGTTCTCGGTATTGTCCAGGGTCGACTCGTAAAGCTCCACCGCTTCTTTGAAGTTTCCCTGGATATAGTGGAGAGCGCCCTGAAAAAGGCCGGCCATTTTGAGACTCTCGGCATGGTTTAATTCTTGAGCCATGGCTTGGGCTTGACGGCACAATGACTCCAACCATTGCAGACGGCCGGCTCCGATTAGGCCAAAACTGGCAAACAACAAGGACCTGATGGCCAGAGGACTGGGACCTCCCGCCTTGGCTCTGGTCTCCACCTCCGAGACGATCAGTTCAGCCCGGTGGGCGTCTTTGATCACCGGCCCATTTTCGGCCAAGAGGACGAACAGCTCCAGAAAAATTTTATTATGATAAGAGGTTCTCTTGAGATTGAGCAGGGCGTTTAAGGCCTTGCCAATCATGAGGACGGCTTCGTCCGTCCGGTGTCCTTGAATTAGTTGCCCGACTGCTTCATGCCACAGGGGCACCGCCGACTGAATCTGCCCGGCTCTCTCGTGATGCCACGCCACTTTGGTATTCCGGTTGATTCCAGGCGGCATTTCTTTAGCAAAGTAGCCGGCCAACTGCCGATGAACTTCAGCGGAAGCCTCCCCAATCCCGGTGCGGGAGTCGGCCGTCTTCCAGAAGTCCCGGCTAAACCGGAAATCGGACGGCCGCTCTCGGCCAAAATCCTCCACCAGTTCCAGTTTTTTCAGGTTTTCCAAACCAGCCAATACCTCAGATGGTTTCAAGGGCAGAAAGGCCAGCAACCCGTCAATCCCAAAATATCCCAGCCCCCCTTCCAAGGCCGCGGCCAACTGAAGGATATTCTGGTCATTTACAGAAAGGCGGGGTAGTGTCAATTTGGTCTCCTGAGTTTGGAAGGCGCTCGCCGGATGATCCAGATCGGCAAACTGCGGCATGACCCTACGGTGAGATGCAACGGATGAATGTCTGCTTGTCTGTTACGGTTTTGGTATATCCGGTGAGGAGACTCTTATCCTTTTGGCCAGATCAACAAGCAGATGCAAGGCCTGGTTAACCGACTCAGAGTCAGGAAATACTTGGGCCAATTCAGGGGAAAGCAAAATAGTGTTCGTTCCCTCGGCATAGTCCTTCGCATACTTGCCTTGTTCGCCCTGGCTAAAGTCGTATTCATCCAGCATATCTTGATCAGATTTTCTGACTTCTTTGTTCATAGGTTCTCCTTTCGCGCGGGGTGCCGGGGCGCGCACTTATCACCCGAATAGTATCCCGCCGTTCGACCGGCCAGTCCCGAAGAAGTTCGATAATCACTCTAATCTACTGATCAAAAGTGGTAAATGGCGGACATTAAGATCGTATGTTGAGTCACATCAGTGGTGGCATCGGGAACTTGCAGTAAGATATTCTTGGAATCAAGGCTCCACCTGAATTGATAAGCCACATCTAAGACTATATCGCCGATCATACATCCGCTGCCCAGGCTGAATCCGTAGAAATTGTTGACCCCGCCTTGGGTCGGCTGGGGATCGTAAAATAGACCGGCGCGGGCCGGGATAATGGTCTTATCCAGTATAAACAGATACTCGCCCCCGAGCCGGACCTGGTGGGTGGCCGGGATGTCGGCCTGGCTTTCCGGAACGTCGGCTATCGGGCTGGTTGCATTGCCGTGCGAGTCTCTCAAGATGTATTGAGACCATTCGGTGCGATAGATATCAGCGGATAAAGTCAGATGGTCCGAATATCGAACCGCCACGCCCACGCCATAGGAAATAGGAAATCGTAATTCCATATCTTCCTTGTAGGACAATGGAATCGGCGGAATCGGAGGATTCGGCGGGTGAACATCCTGATACACGTCTCGGGTCAAACTCATGGTGAAGGGTGTTTTGACCACCGCGCCCAAAGTCACTGTCTTGTTAATGTTCCAAAGAGCGCCCAGGTTATAGTTAATCCCAAAAATATCGTGGTATTTTTCCTCAATGAGTCCGATTGAATCTTTGGTGGAACCGCCCGTTGTTTCTTTGGAAGCAAAAGATAACTTTCGGGACCACTCGTTTTTCCACAATAACTTATCAGTCCAGACATTAATGGTCGCTCCCAGGGAAAACCCTGGGGTGATTTCCATGGAAAAGGCGGGCGAGACGGTTCGTAAGTCCCCCCGGGCTTCGTAAGTGAAGGAAGAATCATTTCGATAAGGACGCCCGCCCAGTTCCCCCTGGGTCGTAAAATTATATTTGATATCTTGATTGAAATCATAAAGATGTTGCACATTCAGCGAAAAGACCATGTTCCGTTCCAGAAAATGGAAGGGGTAGGCTGCACTAAAATAGTTTACATCAAATTTTCCAAAGGTACCTTCGCCGTTGGCTTCGGGATGGTCGTGAGAGGTGTTTTGGTTTGTGGAATGCCCATAAACACCAACAACAGACACCTCGGGAGTCTCCAATTGAATTAGACCACCGGGGTTCCAGGACGCGGCTGTGGCGTCGTCGGCTACAGCGATGAAGGCTCCACCCATGCCCAGGGCGCGCGCTCCCGACCCGACCGGGTTGGGCGATGAGGCAATCCGCATCGAAGGGGCTACCTGGGCCAAGGCATCCGCCAAATACAGGCCGGTCAATGCCGGGAGGAGTAGAGACAGGGCTACCAGCCGGGATAGCCAACTATTAGACCTTTCCGGGCCTAATCCAACATAACCGATAGTCATACCAGGCTCCTGACGTTAATGGAACGGGTTATTCTATAGTGAAAGTTACCTTGTCATAGCCCAGCCAGGTGGAAAAATCGGCCACATTGGCCCCTGGTCGGGTGATGACCGTGTAAAGAGTATAGCGGCCGGCATTGGAAAAGCTGAGTTCCAGCGTGTCGCTGCCTGTGTAATCAGGAGTTAAGGCGACCTGCTTTCTCACGAGAGGTAGGTTGTCGACGCCCGGTTTCCCCTGACCATCCAGACAAAAGAGTTTTCCACTGATATCCGGTGGGAATACGGCTATATATTCCGCGGCATTGCCTTGACCATAAAAATTGATGGTCACCTTGGGATGATCGCCCGGCTGGTAATACTCATTGACAGCCCGGAAGGCCACGGCGGACTGGGAGGGGCTCAGAGTAAAATTCACGTTCACTTCCGCCGCGGTGGGGACATCCACTTTGTTGGGGAAGGCCACCGTTTGGTGGTCCGGGCCAAAGCATTTGACCCAGTACCCGCCGTCGGCCACGGCCAGCCGGAATTGACCCCCTAAGGTCACGTCCAGAGAGCCG
>JADFYC010000386.1 GCA_015233295.1 Deltaproteobacteria bacterium
CAGGTGTACACTATGGTTTACTGTCCTGGACCAACACCAACCTAAAACAGGAGGAAACCCAAGATGTCCACAAGCCTGTTGTATCATTGTTTCGGTATTCGTCGCTATGAAAGCCTGTTGGCACCAGACCCTGATTGAAGGCGCCAATGCTTTCGATAAGGCGATGGATTACCTGAATCAGGCCGTGGATGGCTTGCGGAAAGCCGGGATGCAGGACCACCTGTCCCTTAAGTTCAGTGATGTCCTGTTTTAGTTCTCCTCTAAGCGCAGTGATATCATTTCTCAGTTTCCCTTCAAGCGCAGCAATGTCAGCTTTTAGTTCACCTTTAAGATCAATGATGTCAGCCTTCAGTTCCCCTCTGACCTCCTCGCTGTCCCTTTTAGACATCTCCCGCAGGGTGTTGATGCTCCCTTTGACCTCGGCGATGTCTGCTTTTGTGGCTAATTCGCTTGATAACTGAGCCGCGACTTGAGCGCCCATACTCTCTAAGACTTCAATCAGCGGCACGGATTGCATTCCGAAAGCCGACTTCAATGATTCAGTTTGTTGTAACGTCAAACATAACATTGCCAATTTTGTCAACATAGGGTTTACTTCCCGGCCTGTCCGTCATCTGTGCCCGCGTGGAAGCATTTTCCTAATAGAAAGCGGATCCGAAGCGGTTGGCGGCACGATACCCGATCTACGAAACTATAGCAAAAAATGTAGGAAATGAGAAGAAAATTTTTGAAGTTGATGACTGGTCCGGTGGTCAGCCCACTCCGTCGTGGTCCGAGTCCATCTTTGGGCATCCGGCTTTGGAGTATTTGTCACAGACAGAAAAAAGTGCCGAAAAACCAATAGCCCGGATAAGGGCAAGCCGTCAACAACGTTTCATTTCCCGGCATGTTCGATGAAAAAGCATTGACACTCATATATCGGAGTGGTAACGTCGAGGATTGAAAATAGTCAGGGACCGGTTTCGTTGTATTTTTATTTGTTAAATTAGCAGGCTGCGCCGATCAGCCACGTCCTTTGCCATACCCCGGTGCAATCAGACGGCCAGGGAAGAATTTTGTAACCCGTGGCAGGGAGGGACCTTTGGACCCAAAATATTTGCAATTGGCCGACAGGCTGGAACGGGCTGAGAACGCCATCGCCATGACCGGAGCAGGCATATCGGTGGAAAGCGGTATTCCGGCCTTCCGGGGCAGTCAAGGGTTGTGGGCCGAGTATGACCCCATGGAATACGCTCATATCCAATCGTTTTATAATAATCCTGCCAAGGTCTGGCGGATGCTTAAGGATCTGGACGCCCTTTTAGTCCAGGCCAAACCAAATCCGGCCCATACCGCTTTGGCCGAGCTGGAATCCATGGGGTTGCTGAAGTGTATCATCACCCAAAACGTGGATTCGCTCCACCAGGAAGCCGGGAGTAAGAAGGTCGTTGAATTCCACGGTAACGGGAAAACGCTGGTTTGCCTGGATTGCGGCCGGAAATATTCCAGCCGGGACATACCGCTGGATAGTTTACCACCCCGGTGTAACTGTATGGGAGTGCTCAAACCCGACGTCGTATTTTTCGGGGAAGCTATCCCCTATGAAGCCGGCTCTCAGGCTCAATCGGTGGCTTGCTCTTGCGACCTGATCATGGTCATTGGGACTTCCGCCGTAGTCGCCCCGGCCAGCATGATACCGGTTACGGCTAAGAACAATGGGGCCTACGTGGTCGAGATTAATCTGGAGCCGACGGTGTTATCTCAGACCATTTCCGACCTGGTGATCAATGAATCGGCCGGTCGAGTGCTGCCCGAGGTGGTCACCTGGTTAAAGTCCAGGGGAAAATGACCTTATGGCCGTGGGGTCAAGGGCCGGTACTTAATCCGGGCCGGGGATTTCCGGTCGGCCCTATGAAAAATAATTGACAGTCCATTAAAAAACAATTCCGAGGAGTGAAGCCTCGATAAAACACCCCGCCTGGATTGAATGCCTTCTGACCCAGGATCGTAAATAAAACTCAATCTATTTCGGGAAATGAGATATATGCTTACCTCAGAAGTGATCCATCTCGTCGTGGCCCAAACACCAGCCCCCCTGGCTGCCTCCGAAGCGGATATCATCCAGATGGTGCTTACGGCAGGACCGGTAGTTAAGTTGGTTTTGTTCTTGCTGCTGTCCTTCTCCGTTGTCTCCTGGGCCATTATCTTTATGAAGTTTCAAATGTTGCGTAAGGCTCAAGGCGAAACTCAGAAGTTCTTGGAGATATTTTGGGGGAGCAAAAGCCTGGCTGCGGCCTACAATGAATCCAAGCAATTCACCCATAGCCCGCTGGCTGAGATCTTCCGGGTGGGTTATTTGGAATTGACCAAGATTAAGAGAATGTGGAGTGAGAAGGAGGCGTTGGACGCCTCAGCCCTGGCCGCAGTGCCGGTGATGGGTGGGTTGGACAATATCCGCCGGGCCCTGCGCAGTACGGTGACGAATCAGATAACTAAGTTGGAACGGGCCTTGCCTTTTCTGGCCACGACCGGCAACGCCACCCCATTTATCGGGCTGTTTGGCACGGTTTGGGGGATTATGGCTTCCTTCCGGGGAATTGGATTACGGGGTTCGGCCAATCTGGCCGTGGTGGCCCCGGGTATTTCCGAGGCTCTGGTCGCGACGGCCGCCGGGTTAGCTGCCGCCATTCCGGCCGTTATCGCCTATAACTATTATTCCAGCAAGGTTAAGGTAATAGAAACGGTGATGAACAATTTTTCTTCCGATTTCCTAAACATTATCGAGCGCAACGAGTTGAAAAAGGCCGGGCAGCCGAAGAGCGTTTAGCTAACGGTTGGCCTCGGGCCCGACTGGAGGCTTTGACGGCATGCAAGGAAATGGTTCCAGCAAAGGATTGGTGTCGGAGATAAACGTCACGCCATTGGTTGACGTGATGTTGGTTCTTCTGGTTATATTTATGGTCACGGCGCCCATGATGACGCAAGGGGTGGATGTGAAACTGCCTCAAACCGAGTCAACCGCCATGCCATCCTCCGAACAGGAACGCCTGGTGGTGACCATCGGCCGGGACAAAAAGATACTGCTCGATGAATTTCAGGTAGATATGGCCAGTCTCCAGCTTAAGATCCAAAGGGTTCTAGAAACAAGAACCAATAAAGAAGTCTTTCTCCGGGCAGACGAGTCACTTCCCTACGGCTATGTGGTCCAGGTCATGGCCGAGATCCGCGCCGCCGGCGTCACAAAGCTGGGGATGGTGACCGAACCATTGGAAACAAAGAAAAAAGATGAGCGCCGCCGTTAGTCCGACTTATGGGAACAGCCAACCGGAAGAAAAACTGATCCACACCCTCTGGGTGTCCATCTTGTTTCACGCGGCGTTCTTTGCCCTTTTTTTGCTTCAGCCTCACTTTTTAAGCCAGCCGCCTGTATTAATTGACCCGATGGTGGTTGACCTGGTCAGTCTGTCAACGGGAAAATCTAATCCTCCGCCGGCCGGAGGTCCCCATAAAGAGATTAAGCGGGCACAGGCGAAGGAAGAACAGACTGAAGAGGCGGGGTTTTCCAGGATAGCAGTGATGCTCTCGGCCATCCCCACAATGTCGCCGGAGGGATGTAAGAAACCAGTGAGTTGGTCCATCACGATTTCCGGCGTTCCTCCGACCCGAGTGGCGACGACGGGGA
>JADFYC010000387.1 GCA_015233295.1 Deltaproteobacteria bacterium
CACTTCTGCAATTCTTCATGGTCATCGCGCCACTTCCGGAAATCTCGTTTTTGTTTGCCCGGTTGACCCTGTTCCGAAGTCAACAAGAAGGCTTCCGTAGTCATCCCGTGCTTCTTCTCTCGGTCATCAAGCGCCTTCGTCAACTGCTTAACAACCCTGCGGCACAGGGAAATCTCTCGGCCGATGGATATCTCGTATTCGTCCGTATGCATGGCAATCCTCTGCTTCAAATGGGTGGGTGTTGAAGCTTAGTCGCAATGCGGATAGATTACCTTAACGCATATCGAACCGCAATTGAATTTTGCCGCCTTTCGTCTTTGTTCGCCGTCAACGCGTTATGGAGCGGATTGAACCCCAGTCCGGCTGTGGGCGCGGCATTCCCTCCACCTATGGCTTGGGCTTGATTAAATAGAGTAAGCTGGTCTAAGTCACGGTACCTACTGGTTTTTGGCTGACGAAACTGTGAGGTTCACCCCCCCGTGGTGCGGGTGGGGTCTCGAAGAGACCGGTGCCCAGCATCCGAGTGGGGTGAAGCCTCCCCGGTGGGTGGTTAAGCTCCAACGAGTCTTATAGGGAGTTTATCGACTTCCTTCTTTAGAGTTAGGATAACTGAATCATCAATTACATCGGTCAAGGGTAAGTTATGCTCTCCCTGAAAATCGTTTAGAGCTGAGCGGGTAAATCTTCCCATAATGCCATCCGCAGGCCCAGGATGATATTCAAGGTATGTTAGATAGATTTGAGCTGAGCGGATGAGAAGGTCTGGAAGTGGACCCAAGGCGTACTTCTGATAAGCAGCAGCAAGCCGTGTGTCATAATCGTTCTTTGCATACGCCGGTCCGTTATAACCACGCGCAAACGCAGCCCAATTATGACGCTGCAATGCTCGATCGAGATTATTGTGAATGATCTCGCCCGCCATACCAAGCAACTGCTGATCCTCGGATGCCATCATTGCAGTAACCATTTCCTGTACGTCCGTATAGCCCGCAATTTTAGCGTTAAACCCCATAAGCTGACCTATTCCCCAAGAAGTACTACATAGGGCTGCTATGCGATCCAATTTTATCGCGCTGTTAAGACGATCATACTGGTGGGCGCCACCACTACCATATTTACCAGATTGGGGGTTGCTAATGTCTGAATTGGACACATCAAACTTATGATTGGTCTCGCGGCTGAATACGTGTCTTTCAAAAAGAATGGTCGGACGTCGGTCGGCAAGAAATCCACAACTACGTGTCTCAACATTGAGCACTGCCCAAAGCTCCGCAATACTTACTTTGAGCTTGTCGATTACTTCAGACATACCCTCTTCGCTCAGCGGTAAAGCCGTTCCTATAAAATTCTGTGGCATGATTCTCCTCCCTGTTGTGTGGAATTGTCTGAATAATAACAAAATAGTCAATTATCGAGACTGACCGGTTTACCTCCTCTCTATATTTATGTTCCGTGTTTGAATAGGGGATAGCGTTAATGTCTAACGAGCTTGTGGAAAACTCATATTTGTAAAAATGTTCATTGTTTTGAACCGCAATGGAATTCTTACCACCCTTCGTCGTCAAGCGTTATGGCGCGGGTTGGTAACCAGTCCGGCCGTGGGCGCGGCATTTACTCCACCTATGGCTTGGGCCTGATTAAAGAGTAAGCTGATCTAAGTCACGGTACTCCCGTTGCTGGCTTTTGCCTGACGCTTGGGCAGCATCACGCGACTCATGAGCCTCAAGAGGACTGCAATAAACGCACCACGTAGTTGATGTGCCGGTTGAGCGGCAGGTTGGTCTAACAATTCGGTGTGCATTGAGCAGGATGACTGCTCTCGACCCATCCGGTGTAGGTGTTGGTAACTTGATCAAAACAGCCATTAGGAGTCTGGATTCTCTGCAGTAATCGACCCTGGCTGACCCATCGTTGGCATTTGACGGTTGCGGGGAATGCTTGTGCTAACAACAAGTTGTCCGATTCTGCTGCGTACGCATTCTCAAAAAGGTCGGGTAGGGCAATTCTCGCATTCTTTGAGACAGTGGGGACAACCTTACTCCACGGCACCCAACGGCGCTGCGGCCGGCTCCATTCGGGGCGTTTAACTGTTAGTAATATATCACCCGATTCACAGACAGTGCTTGCTACTTCGACATTGTACTTGTTTTTTATGGGCGTGATAGTTGCCTTCTGTGTACACTCATAATTGGCTACAAATAAGTCATACTGCTCCTGGGCGTCGAGAGAGCGGCCGAAGGGCACCCCAAAGTCATGTGATTTGATGGCTTCCATATACGTGGGCACTGATCCGGCTATGGCAATGAGTAGTGCTGGATAGACCAACAACCATTGCCACCACTTTTTAGGACGAGAGGCGTCCTTCGGCTCTTGCCCGACACCTTGTAGTTGATTTTCCTTTGCTTCTGTCATTTGTGTATCCTCCTTTCCAGGCTAGTTTATTTGAAATGGCTTCCAGATAACCCCGCATTCGGGTTCTTACATTGAGATAACACTTGCGTAGATTTTAGCGTAAACCTTTTCCACCCAATTTGTTGAGACACATTTGGTTTGAATCCGGCTTCTGATATGGTCAATAAGTTCCACTGCCTCTGCCACAGGTTGCCTACTGGGCTCTTCACGCCTTTGCCTCCCCGGTTCAGCGCATGAGGATAGGCCATTCTTTATGGGCGATACAGCCATTAACCTATGCCATCAACCAAAAAGATGCCATATAGTGGCAAATACTAAGGGATAAAGTACCACTCTCCACTATGTGTGTGCCAGAGCAGTGACCGCCTGTCAACAAGAAAATAGAACACTATATATCTAAAGCCATAACTTTAGCATGACTATTATTTAATTTATGTATTTCTAACATCATGCCAAATTATTCATCACGGCACTGTCTATCATCCCATAAGTATCACCTCACAAAAATCAATGCCACCTTCACCCTGGCCGGCGGAAAAGGTGGTCATGTTAAGTCGGCATGTTAAGGTTGACATTAGATATTGCTTGCGTTAAACTGAAAAAATTATGGAAATTAGTCGCGGTGAAATCACCGAATAATTACCCAGACGAACATATAGACAAACGAACCAAACAAACGAACGTGGTCAAGTCTCCCGGTTGGTTGGATGATATCCAATGGAACCCATCCCGTCATCCACCGGAGAATGGTGTCAACCCCCTTATAATGGAACATAATAGCGCATGATCTCTTTAGAAGATTTTACGGCCGTGGCTACCGCCGCTTGCCGCCGGGCCGGGTTCTACCTGGCTGAGAATTTTGGCCGGGTCTCGGCTGAGATGATTCGCCGAAAAAAACAGATGGACTATGTCACGGAGATGGATGTAACCGCCGAACGGATGATCATAGACACCATTACCGCCTCGTTTCCAACTCACAAAATAATGGCCGAAGAAACCCGTCGCGATACCGGAGAAGGATACCGCTGGATCATTGACCCACTCGACGGCACCACCAATTACATTCATGGGTTTCCCAGGTATGCCGTGTCCATCGCGCTGGAAAAAGATGGCGAATTGATGGTCGGGACGGTTTATGATCCCGAGCGGGACGAGTTGTTCGCTGCGGAAAAAGGCCGGGGCGCCACCCTCAACGGGCGGCCCATCAAAGTCTCGGAGATAACCGACCACACCCTGGCTCTGGTTGGCACC
>JADFYC010000388.1 GCA_015233295.1 Deltaproteobacteria bacterium
AACACTCAGATGGAGGTGGACCATGACTAGAGACGAACAGATTAAAGTTTATCAGAAAATCATCGCCAAGGCCTGGGCGGATGAGGACTTCAAACAGAGGCTTTTGTCAAATCCATCGGGAACACTTAAAGAAGAAGGGGTTGAGGTCCCCTCTGGAGTCGAGGTATGCGTGGTGGAAAACACGCCCACACGACAATACCTGGTCTTACCGCCTAAACCTGATCAGGATGCCGACCTGGAACACATGGAGGAAAGAATTGCGGCAGAGCCCTTCTTTTGACCCCACGAGTGGTTATTAACCTTGGACATATTCATATCTGGGCCTAACCCTCCCACGGTGGTTGAAGCTCTGGGCGTTTATTTGAACATGGAGGTGCTGACGGCTGTCCCTGGCCGAGACTGGCGGGGGCGGCCCTATCCCCCCCGAGGGGGAAATTCAACTGACGCCCCGCTTCTCAGAGTCCTTGAGCCCAATACCGAAGACAATGATGGTCCAGTCTTACCTTTTATTTTTTACAGAAGATATCTCGATCAAACATCCAGCCTCGGATCAGGTCATCATCAAAACAACCGATCGCTGGCTTGGGGAATTCCTTTTTCGCACGGTTAGGGTCAAGGCAGGGATTTGGACCTCTTTGCCCAGGCTGCCGGTCTGGATTACTACGTCGAAACCTCTGTGGTCGAATTCCTGCCCGGAAGTAAGCGGCTGTAACGGAGTTTGCCCGCCCTGCCCCAGGAATGCCGGGAGTGTGAACATGTTCAACGCTGCGCCGGGGCGGGTGCCGAAAGCCAGTTGGCCGGGTGAAGCACAATAACCGGTATGTCGACTATCTGGACGGTTTTGTAGAGGAATAATTGAAAGACAATCACATCGCCATTCTTCTGCCGCCTGACGGACGCTGGTTGCCTTTTCTCAGGGACGGTCTGGCCTGGTCAGCGGCAGGTGTACCGCCTGTGGTGGTAGTCATGCTTAGCCTGCCTCCCCAACCGGCGTCTTTCAGCCAGATCAGTCCATTGCTCATGTCGGTCACCGTGCCGTTATTATTATCACACCACCGGCCTTGAGGGCTAAGGGTGCCCTTGCAAGTGAGGCATGACGGGTGGGAGGTTGGCAGCTCTTGGGCATGAGCTGGGATGGCGGAGCAAATCATCAGACCCAGGGTGATAAGAACCAGCCTTGACCAACCAGGTTGCTTCGTTCGTTTATCCATGATACGTCCTCCATGAGAGGCATCACTAATCCAGGGCCGCGGCCATCATGATTTGTCCACAGACTATAAAGATGCCAATAACCTGAATACGAAATCACTTACTGGGCGTTGCGCACCGGCCACCAGTAGGTGTAGCCGATTTTAGAGCAATAACCTATGTAACCACCATACACGCCGACGATCCACGCTACGGAGGGGTCGAAGGAGTCGGTAGTACTCGTCCAGTAATAGTCGTGCTGGACGCCGGTAAAAAGGTACTGGCTGCTATACCGGATGGCTTCAGTTCCGTTCATAAGGGCTTTTAGCTCGTCGAGTGTTGGCAAACGCCATTGACCTGCCTGTGAACCGTCGGTCAGCGAGGCTGGGTTACCATCTTTAACTTGAGCAGCTTGAGCAACGGCGCCATACCAGGTAGTATACGAACCCCAGGCCGCGTCTTTCAGCCAGATCAATCCGGTGGTCGTGTCGGTTACCGTGCCGTTCTTATTATCGCACCATCGTCCGGCCGCGGTGCAATCGCAGCGAGATAAAGGCCGCAAGTGCGGCAGTTCACCGGCAGCGGTCGTGCGAGCTACCGGACCGCTCTTCATATCGCTCAATCCCCCGGCAACAGTGCCGGCATTTTCACAAGGAAATGGCGGTCGCGAAGTCGGCAGCTCATCGGCATATGTCGTGAAGCCGGAATAAGCCAATAAACATATTGCCATAAGACCGGCCATGAAACAGCGGAACAATCCTCTTTCATCTTTAACCATAGGTATACTCTCAAATTTATTTGGTTGTTTATAGCAAAACATGATTTCCCGTAGTACTATTTCAATCAAGTATTATCGGTTACCCTGGCTGAAGCTAAAGAACAAATCCCCGGCATTGTTCGATGGCTCATCACCCGCCGGACAAGTTTGGACTTGAATGGAATGCGGCGCGTCATAAATGGCGCCGGTCGCATCCACCGCCCAAGAGGTTCCCGCTCCGGCCCGATCAATGACATAGAAACGAGAACCCCAGTTGTTCCGGTAAACGATGGTAAAATGGATTTTGCTGGTTGAGGATTCAATGAATCCGTTCATGGTTCCGGGAAAGGCGTCTTGTGATGCCGTAGTATTAGCCACTGTGCCCCGAATAGTGGCGTAGGCCGCGCCGGATGGTTGTTCCACGGTGTAATTATATTTGGTGTTGGGGTAATTGGTGTCGTAGACACAACCCGTCCAGGTGGTTCCGGCATGGCACAGGGGCAAACTCAGGCAAAGGGTTATCAAACACCAGCCCAATACAAGGATACTTCTCTTCATAATTTCTCCTTTGCAATAAAGATGTTGTAAGACCGATTAGAAATTGTTATAAACCACATTTAGCAATAAGTATGCCAAACACCAGCGTTGGCGAATCAAAGAAAAACCCAAAGTAGCCCCAATATTCGAAAGCCCAGTTGGCGTCAACTGCCAACGTCTTGGGGTCTGTCAAGTTTTTTTGTGTAAATAGCCTGAGTCAATTCCCTTGCCCGAGGTTAAAGGCCATTCCTCCGCCGTCGGCCTACCATTCTTATAGCCGAATTTAATCAGGCTGTTTACCCAGAAGATTTGTTAGATCAATGGATTATGACGGCATCATATCCTCAACTAACTGTTTCAACAGGCCATACTCTGTCTGGATCTTTTCCAATACTTCCTTGGCCATTGTTATATTACCGTCTTTTCCCGACTGCTCCAGTTCAATAGCTAATTCTAGCATAATCATAGCTTCAGCGTTCGCCGCCGAGCCTTTGAATCTATGTCCCAGTTGTTGAATTTGTCCTACATCAAATTGGGCCACAGCCTTTTCCAAGGCCACGATTTGTTCTGCCCCATCCTGGATATAGGTGTCTAGTATCTCAAGACTCAACTCTTCATCACCATTGAGCCGCTTCAACAACTTGACCCAGTTCAACCTCGTCATAGGTTTATCATCCAGACAGACAAGCTCTGCCTTTTCCGGGGCCGACCGACTGAAAACCCAGCGGTTAATGACTCGGGCCAGTTCCCCTGGCTGCACAGGTTTGGTTACGTAATCATTCATGCCCGCTTCTATACACTTGCCTTTGTCTCCTTTCATGGCCCTGGCCGTCATGGCAATTATAGGAACATTTTGGCTCGACACTTTAATGACATTATTTCTTATCATTTTAGTGGCTTCAAATCCATCGATCTCCGGCATCTGGATATCCATCAGAACCAGGCTATAAGGAATGGTCTCCAGTGCTTTCATCGCCTCCCGACCATCGGCCACGATATCGACCCGGTAACCCATCTTTTCCAATATTCCCTTGGCGACCTTCTGGTTGGTGATATCATCTTCGGCCACCAGGATCCTAATCTTACGTTTAAGCTCTTGGGTCATGTTGGGTTTGGTCACCAGACGATAAGGAGAGGATTCTGCTGGCTCCTTACAGCTGAGCACGGTCATCAG
>JADFYC010000389.1 GCA_015233295.1 Deltaproteobacteria bacterium
ATTGGCGTTAGCTGCTGATCAGCTCATTCGTTTAGTAATTTAGCAGAGATCAACGCCCATTAATGAAACGTCAGAGTGAATCAAAGTTGATGTTATGGGTTAACTATGTCAAAAAACCGCTCATTTGGATTGGGTTTCCAAGCTGGAAGCCTTCTTGGATGGATATATCGATTTACGTCCGGAAGAGGTTCCGTCCCATCTCAATTGCGCCTTTGGTCAACAGTTTCATGGTGAAATGAAGACACTCATGGATCATCCGGCCTATCAAAAAGTCAACGAGTATCATCAAAAAGCCCATGAGGCCTTCGTTTCCATTATCACGCTCAAAACGAGTGATAGAAAGAATGAGGCGCAGATAAAATTCAATGACCTTGAAAACAACATAAAACCACAGTTGTTCAACTGGCTGGACAAACTCTGCTGTGATGAGTAGATGGCCGAATAACAATGCTGCAATTGTCTGTCGTGGATAGATCAACAGGGCAGGAAAAAATTTAGTTCTTCCCGAAACCTTAGTATTTGCTTCGGGCATAAACAAGCCGCTTGGATTCAGTCGCAGATTATGGTACGGAGAACCGAGGGAAAATCCCTGAGCCTGGACACCACTCGCCACGTGTCCGGCTCTTCTCATTTATCCAATTAGTGATTGTAATAATTACTAATTCACCCGAAACGGCCAAGGAGACCACCGACCTCCGGCCCGGCGCTGAAACGTCCCGCTGATCCGGCCGCCGGCCTGACCAATATCAAAACTCACGGCAACTTAGTATTCCGTAACACTTTCCTCCAAACAGGACCAGTACCCCGGGATGACATCTCAACCCAAAAACAGACCTGTAGATACCGAATTCATCAAACAAGCGGTCCTGGTTTGTCTGATATCGGCCGGGTTTTATTTTATTGACCAGACGGCCTGGTTCGACCGGCATGTTCTGCGGCATCTGGCTGAAGGGACAGCCTGGGCCACCCACGTTCTGCTGTCTTTGGCGGGCGTCCCGACTGTCTTGACGGGCAGCACCATTGCCACGGCTACGGCCTACTTCGAGGTGGCCGGGTCCTGCGCCGGGTCCATGGTTATTTTCTTGTATGCTGCGGCCGCCCTGGCCTTCTTACCGAATTGGACCATCCGCATCTATGGCTTGGTCTCCGGCATCGGGTTAATCTTCTGCCTCAACATCCTGCGCTCTTGCCTGATTGTCCTGGCCTCCTCCCGGATTACCGGCAGTCTGTGGTTTTGGCATGCGCTGGCCGGTCAAGCCCTGATTATTACCGGGGCCTTAGGGTTGTTTTTATACTGGGCCGGGTGGGGAAAGAGGGGGACCGGTCCGGTTATGGGGGCCCCGAAACGGCGTCTGATTGAGATTCTGGCGCTGTTCTGCGCCGGCTTCATTTTGAGCAGCCTGGCCTATAGATTATTCGGGGAGAGCGACTTAGGCGCCTGGTTTCGGCAGGTGATCGTTAACCATGCTGCCTGGCTGCTGTCCTTTGTGGCCGAGACGTCAGCGAAGGATTTGACGCTGCGGGTGGCCTCCCTGTCCATCGAGTTAAATCAGAAGTGCCTGTCGGGTCCGGTGGTGATCCTCATCATGGCCGCGATTTTTGCCTGGCCGGCCAGGTGGCGGTTCAAATGGATGTGGCTGGTGGTGGGATTTTTTGGGGTGTATTATGCTCATTTCCTGGGTCGGACAGTGGTCATCGCCCTCTCCTTTCATTACACCGGTACCGACCAGGGCATTTTCCGCCATTTCTTTGGGACCTGCCTTCTGATGGCCGGGTTACTGGCTCTAGTTACATACAACAGATGTTCCCTAAGTTGTGTCACTAGTTACCGGAGGCAAATCCCGCAGTTGCCGGCAGCCGGGGTGGCGGCCTTCGGGACGGCCTGGTTGAGCAGATGGGTAACTATTTACACAGTTATTCCATTACTTATGTCGGGAATCAATGGAGCCGTTGCACTGACCTATGACCCCTATTCCTGCGTCTCCCGGATGGTCGAATTTCACACCTTCTTTTGGCTGACTCTGTGGTGGTCCTCACCCCGGTTCTCCTTAACGGGTAAAATATGGGGCAGCCTGATTGGAATGATTCTCATTTTCACCCATTTCGCGGCCCTCATCGCCCTGACCGAGATATTTCACATGACGCCCCCCGTGTGGCTGCTGAAATCCCTCATGGTCGGCCTGCCCTTCTCGGCCCTGGTCTTGATAGAGTGGAAAGACGGAAGAATGGGCCGGAGGTGCGCCGAACCAGGCGCCACAGCTACCCCCACGCCGTCGAACTAGACATCAAGGAAAGGTTGACCAACACATCTCAGGACATCTTTGAGTCTATTCTAAGTTCGTCCATCTTTTTTTCCTCGGAAACAAATTAACGACATTACATCACTCTATTTTTCAAAGAAAAATCGGGCCGTCTTGTATTTAATAAAAAATCATTAAAATACATCATGATACATGTTGGGCACCATGCACATAACACATCCAAATCAAAATTACGATTGCTGAAATTGATACCTTGTGCTTGACTTTTTGGATCCAGCCTTTATACTGGAAGCTAGTGGAGGATTGGTTGAGCGGGAGGCTTCTTTTCCGGTAAGCAGAGGTTAGGTCGGCTTTAGTCCGGGGTTAATGAGAATTTGAAACGATGCTCATGTACTAGGCTTTGGCCGTTTTCGGGACTGAAAGTAGCGAACATTTTCGGCTCCTCTACAGGTAGGGCAAGATGGTCTTGAACGAATTCTTTACGATGGAGCCTCTTGCAAAACTAATTTGCGTTATACAAAATAGGCATAGTAGTCCCAAATCCTATTATATTAACTTCACAATTACAACAAATTTGCCTCTATTTTAACAGTTTTGTCTTACCCAATAATATTGGCTTATATCGCGGTTTTTTGACATAGTTAACCCATAACATCAACTTTGATTCACTCTGACGTTTCATTAATGGGCGTTGATCTCTGCTAAATTACTAAACGAATGAGCTGATCAGCAGCTAACGCCAATATCCCGAACATGAGGTGTGTCATGACCTTCAAAGGCAGGGCCACTTGACTGTCATGGACGGAAGCGGAAGACAGTACGCAGCTTACAGGGATCTGCCCATCTGCGGCATCAATGTGGAGTTTGTATCCAGTCCACGTTTCTTTGTACCCCTTACTGTTTCGCTTGGAGCCAACATCACAAATCTTGGGCAGGTCATCAAGCATTTGTTCCAACGTCATATCCTGTTGACGCTCTAACCGGTTCTTTTCCTTGATTACTTCTTCTCCTTTTTTGGGGCGTCCCGGTTTCCTTTTTGGTTTTGCCTCGGTGACATCAACCTGAGACTTCTTTTGTGGCTTCTCCCGTGCCTCTATTTCAGTTGAATCCCGAGAAATATGGCCAATAAGTTGATCTGACAGGTAGTTATCGATTAGGGCCGAATGAATTCGCTCAACCAGTTGAGCCTCTGAGAATTCGGCAAATGCTCTTGAAAATGTGGACTCGCTGGGCACGCTTCCTTTGCTGCTCCACCCGCAGATAATCCGCATTTGATTGTCGGTAATCAGGCGGTCTATTAGAGCTCTGGTGGTCGGCATACCATATACCGCCTTAGCCACAAAGGAACGCACGATAGCCGACCTTTCGGCCAATGGC